>JAUNTV010000324.1:2746-3132 GCA_030538515.1 Paracoccus sp. (in: a-proteobacteria) | reverse complement strand
TTGCCCACCTCGCTTCTGCACCGGGTCATCCAGCGCGAATCGGATTACCGCGCCGATGCCCGCAACGGCCCCTATTACGGGCTGATGCAGATCCTGCCGCAGACGGCGCGCACCATGGGCTATCGCGGCCATCCTTCCGGGCTTCTGGATGCCGACACCAACCTGAAATATGCCGGGCGCTATCTGCGCGGTGCCTACCTGGTGGCGGACGGCGACGAGAAAAGCGCCGTCGGCTGGTATGCGCGCGGCTATTACTACGAGGCCAAGCGCAAGGGCCTGCTGCGCGAAACCGGGCTGCGGCCCTGATGCGCCGGCGTCTGGTCCTGACCGGCACCGCGCTGGCGCTTCTGACCCTGGCCCTGGCCGGGGTGGCGCGGGCCGATCAG
>JAUNTV010000324.1:0-2736 GCA_030538515.1 Paracoccus sp. (in: a-proteobacteria) | reverse complement strand
CGCGGGGACATATTACCCGATCGGCGGGATTATCGCGGCGGCGATTTCCAGCCCGCCGGGCGGCAGGGCCTGCGCCGAGGGCGGTGCCTGCGGGGTGCCGGGGCTGCTGGCCTCGGCCCTGGCCACGGCGGGATCGGTCGAGAATATCGAGGCCGTCGGCAGGGGCCGGATCGAATCGGGCTTTGCCCAGGCCGATGTCGCCTATTGGGCGCAGACCGGAACCGGCAATTTCGCGGGGCTTCCCCCCATCGAGAACCTGCGCGCCATCGCCAGCCTCTATCCCGAAACCCTGCATATCGTCGCCCGCGCGGATGCCGGGATCGAAAACCTTGCCGATCTGCGCGGCAAGCGGGTGTCGCTGGACGAGCCGGGATCGGGAACATTGGTCGATGCGCGCCTTGTGCTGGATGCGGCGGGGATCGCGGATGCCGATCTTCATGTGAAGCACCTGCCCGCGACCCGCGCGGCCGAGGCACTGCGCGAGGGGCTGCTGGATGCGTTCTTCTTTGTCGGCGGCTATCCGGCCCCGGCGATCAGCCAGCTTGCCGGGCAGGCCGATGTGGTGCTGATCCCCATTCAGGGCGAAATCGCGTCCCGGCTGACGCAAGCCAGCGGGTTTTTCGTGCCCGACAGCCTGCCGCGCGGCACCTATCGCGGGATGGCGGGGGATGTGGAAACGCTTGCGGTCGGCGCGCTCTGGGTGACATCGGCCGAGCAGCCCGAGGCGCTGATCCACGCCATCACCCGCGTGCTGTGGAACGACAACACCATGCAGCAGCTTCGCTACGGTCATCCCATCGGGCGGCGTATCCTGCGCGAACATGCGCTTGACGGCGTGGCCATCCCGCTTCATCCCGGAGCCGAGCGTTATTACCGCGAGGCCGGGCTGCTGCGATAACCCCGTCCCCTGCCCCCATCCCGCAAGACGCGGCCAGCCGGGCCGTTTCGCACCACCCCCCCCCTCTCTCTCTCGACAAGGAGACCCCACATGATCCCGCAGACCCAATCCGAACAGACCCGTGCGCTTTGTGCGCTTGCCCCGGTGATCCCGGTGCTGGTGATCGGGAATGCCGCGCATGCCGCGAAGCTGGGCGAGGCATTGATCACCGGTGGCCTGCCCGTGCTGGAAGTCACGCTGCGCACCGATGACGCGCTGGAGGCGATCCGCGCCATGTCGAAACTGCCTGGCGGCCATGTCGGCGCGGGCACGGTGCTGACGCGCGAACAAGTCTACCGCGCCAAGGATGCCGGTGCCTCTTTCGCGGTGGCTCCGGGTGTCACCGAGACGCTGATCCGCGCCTGCGAGGATGCCTCGCTGCCCTTGCTGCCCGGCGCAGTCACCGCGTCCGAGATCATGCAGGCCAGCGAATACGGCTATGACATGCTGAAATTCTTCCCCGCGTCGACATCGGGCGGGGCGGGTGCGCTGAAGGCGCTGGCGGGGCCATTGCCCCATATCAGCTTCTGCCCCACGGGCGGGGTGACGCCGGATAATGCGCGCGATTACCTGTCGCTGCCCAATGTGCTTTGCGTGGGCTCAAGCTGGGTGGCACCGGGCAGCGCCATGGATGAAGGCGACTGGGCCGGGATCGGGGCGCGCGCGCGCGCTGCCGCCGCGCTTGGGGCGCATTGAGGTGAACCGGACCGGGGCCAGCCCGGCCCCGATGCGCAGGGCCTGGCATAATGTCGCGATTCTCGTCATCGCCCAGGCGGTGATGGGCGCGCAGATGCCGCTGATCTTCACCATCGGCGGGCTGGCCGGGATGGTGCTGTCGCCTGATCCCTGTTTCTCGACGCTGGCGATCTCGATGATCGTTCTTGGCTCGGCCATCAGCGCGCGCCCGCTTGCCGCGCTGATGCAGCATCATGGCCGCCGCACCGGCTTTCAGGTGGCGGCGCTGGCGGGGATGCTGGGGGCCGGGGTCTCGGCACTGGGGCTTTATGAGGGCAGTTTCGCGCTTTATATCGCGGGCTCGCTGCTGACCGGCGTTTACATGGCCGCGCAGGGGTTTTTCCGCTTTGCCGCCACCGATACCGCGCCCGAGGATTTCGCGCCGCGCGCGATCAGCTTCGTGATGGCGGGCGGGCTGGCATCGGCCTTTGTGGCGCTTGGGATTCTGCGGCTGACCGACGGGGTATCGGCGATCCCCTATCTTTATACTTACGCGGCAATCGTGGGGCTTAATCTGGCCGGGCTGGTTCTGTTCAGCTTTCTGGATATTCCGCGCCCGCCGGCGGCGCGCGCGCCCGGGGGGGGTGGCGGGGGCCGGCCCATGGCCGAGATCCTGCACGATCCGGCGATCATCGTGGCCATGATCTGCGGGCTGGTCGCCTATGCGCTGATGAACCTTGTGATGACCTCGACCCCGCTGGCCATGGTCGGCTGCGGGCTAAGCCAGACGCAGGCCGGCAATGTGGTGTTTCTTCATGTGCTGGCCATGTTCGCGCCGAGCTTTGTCACCGGCCATCTCATCAACCGCTTCGGGGCGGCGCGTATCGTCGGGCTGGGGCTGGTGATCCTGCTTGGCGCGGGCGTGGTGGCGCTGAGCGGGGTCGCGGTCGGGCATTTCACCCTGTCGCTGATCCTTCTGGGCATCGGCTGGAATTTCGGCTTCATCGGTGCCACCACCATGCTGACCCGCGCCCATAGCCCGGCAGAGCGCGGACGGGTTCAGGGGGTGAACGTCATGGTGGTCTTCGGCGGCGTGTATCTGGCCTCGCTGGCATCGGGCGCGC
>JAUNTV010000323.1 GCA_030538515.1 Paracoccus sp. (in: a-proteobacteria) | reverse complement strand
GCGAATCGGCCGATCTGATCCGCATGTTGCTGGAACGCGTGCCCGGCGCGGATGAGGTGGTCTTCGCCACCCATTGCCACAACGATCTGGGCATGGCCACCGCCAACAGCCTTGCCGCCGTGGAAGCGGGCGCGCGCCAGATCGAATGCACCATCAACGGGCTGGGCGAGCGTGCCGGCAATACCGCGCTGGAAGAGGTCGTGATGGCCATGCGCGTGCGCCATGACATCATGCCCTTCACCACCGGCATCGACACCACGAAAATCATGGGCCTGTCGCGGCGCGTGGCGCAGGTCTCGGGCTTTCCGGTGCAGTTCAACAAGGCCATCGTCGGCAAGAACGCCTTCCTGCACGAATCGGGCATCCATCAGGACGGCGTGCTGAAGAATGTCGAAACCTTCGAGATCATGCGCCCCGCCGATATCGGGCTGAACGAAAACAATATCGTTCTGGGCAAGCATTCCGGCCGGGCGGCGCTGCGTTCCAAGCTGAATGACCTGGGTTTCGAGGTGGGCGACAACCAGATGAAGGACCTGTTCGTCCGCTTCAAGGCCTTGGCCGACCGCAAGAAAGAGGTCTATGACGACGATATCGTGGCGCTCATGCAGGACAGCGCCGCCAATACGGAAGATGACTTCCTGCAAGTCAGGCATCTGCGCGTGATCTGCGGCAGCGACGGGCAATCGGCCGATCTGACGATGATCGTGGACGGGGTGGAAAAGACCGCCTCGACAACCGGGGACGGGCCGGTCGATGCGGTGTTCAATGCCGTGACCGAAATCTACCCGCATGAGGCGGTCTTGCAGCTTTATCAGGTCCATGCCGTGACCGAGGGCACCGATGCGCAGGCCACGGTTTCCGTGCGGATGGAAGAAGAGGGCCGCATCGCGACCGGGCAGGCCTCGGACACGGATACGATCCTGGCTTCGGTCCGGGCCTATGTGGGCGCGCTGAACCGGCTGCGCACCAGACGCGAGGCGATCGGCCGTGACGGCGACGCCAAGCAGGTCAGCATGTATTCGCACTGAGTGATGCGGCTTATGGCAGGGGCCGGGCGGTTTGCCCGGCCTTTTTCATGATGCGCCCGTGATGAAGCCCAGATCCGCATCCGCCAGCCACGGGAAATCATCGGCGATCATGGCCTCATAGGCTTCGCGGCTGATCTGATTGTAATGCGGACCCCAGTTTTCCTGGGCGGGCACGGCGGAATCGCCCATGTTCCAGCGTATCTGGACATAGCCCGGCTCTCTGGGTTCGCAGAAAGACGGCAGCGCGCGCGGCAGGGCGAAATGGTTGCGCGAATAGATCGACCGGTTCGCCATCCACAGCCGCGCCGCCGCGCCTGCGCTGCCAAAGGACTGATTGAGCCGCCAGTAGCTGAGCGGCTCGGTCCCGTAGCTGCGCAGGATGATCCCCAAGGGCATGCTGATCGCCACCGCGCCAAGATCGTCGAAGCGCCGCATCTGGGCGCGCAGCCGCGCGATGTAATGCCGGCTGAGCGTGTCATCGTCATCGATGCGGAACTGCATGACGGGCCTGCCGTCCTGCCGGGCGGCGGCCTTTGCCAGCGGGGCGGAAAGCGCATCATCAGTCACCCTGAGATCGCTGGTGATGATGCGCACCTGCGCCAGCCCGGCGCAAAGCTCCTGCAGCCGGGCGCGTGTATCGGCCGGAAGCTCGGGCGAGGTCAGTATCCACAGTGCGAAATCCTGATCGGTCTGCGCGCTGATCCAGGGCAGGAACATGGTCTCGAAGGCGCGCATCCGCCGCGCCAGCCGCTCGGGCGCGTAAAGGATGGCGGCCTGACGCGCCAGCGCATCGGCATCGATGACGTTGCTGCCCCGCATGCCGATCCAGTCGCCCTTTCCAAGAAAGGAAAATCGGCAGATCCCGACAATCTGGTCAGCCATGCCCCGCCCCTTCGTCCATCATCCTGATCATATTGGAATTCAGCCTTGCCTGAAACATATTTACAACCCTAAGATGTATCGTGACGCAGCGCGCGCCTTATCGCCGGCGCCCGCAAACACAGCAATGAGGGGTTTCGCCTTGACCACGGGGCTAATATATGGGGCGACGCGCATGACCAGGCGATTCCCCCGCGGCATGGCGATTCATATGGACAGGCCGGGCCAACCGGCACGAGAAGGATACAGGCATGGCGCTCTTCGGGCTGTTTTCGACCGACATCGCAATTGATCTCGGGACTGCGAATACTCTGGTCTACGTCAAGGGCAAGGGGATCATTCTCAACGAGCCATCGGTTGTTGCCTATCATGTCAAGGACGGCAAGAAACAGGTGCTGGCCGTGGGCGAGGACGCCAAGCTGATGCTGGGCCGCACGCCCGGATCGATCGAGGCCATCCGCCCCATGCGCGAGGGCGTCATCGCCGATTTCGACAGCGCCGAGGAAATGATCAAGCATTTCATCAAGAAGGTCTTCAAACGCACGACCTTTTCCAAGCCCAAGATCATCGTCTGCGTGCCCCATGGCGCGACCCCGGTTGAAAAGCGCGCGATCCGCCAGTCGGTGCTGTCGGCCGGGGCGCGCCGCGCCGGCCTGATCGCCGAACCCATCGCCGCGGCGATCGGCGCGGGCATGCCGATCACGGAACCCACCGGCTCGATGGTGGTCGATATCGGTGGCGGCACGACCGAGGTGGCCGTCCTGTCGCTTGGCGATGTGGTCTATGCACGTTCGGTCCGCATCGGCGGCGACCGCATGGACGAGGCGATCATCAACTATCTGCGCCGCAATCATAACCTGCTGATCGGCGATCAGACGGCCGAGCGCGTCAAGACCAGCATCGGCACCGCGCGCATGCCCGATGACGGGCGCGGCGCGGTTCTGCCGGTGCGCGGGCGCGACCTGCTGAACGGTGTGCCCCGCGAACTGGAAATCACCCAGGCCATGGTGGCCGAAGCCCTGGCCGAACCCGTCCAGCAGATCTGCGAGGCGGTGATGGTCGCCCTTGAGGCCACGCCCCCCGATCTGGCCGCCGATATCGTCGACCGGGGCGTCATGCTGACCGGGGGCGGCGCCATGCTTGGCGAACTGGATCTGGCGCTGCGCGAGCAGACCGGCCTTTCGATTTCCATCGCCGACCAGCCGATGAGCTGCGTGGCGCTTGGCACCGGCAAGGCGCTGGA
>JAUNTV010000322.1 GCA_030538515.1 Paracoccus sp. (in: a-proteobacteria) | reverse complement strand
TTCCCGGCCAGCCTGATCGGCGGGGGCGGCGGCAGGCGCGGCCTTCGGGGCGGGGGCTGCGGGGGCGCGGGCCACATCTTCCTTCATGACGCGGCCATCCTTGCCGGAACCCTGCACGGCGTCGCGGCTGATGTTCTTTTCGGCCATGGCTTTTTTGGCCGATGGCGCATCCTCGACGTCGCGGGCGCGCAATTCCTCGGGACCCGCACCAGGAGAGCCGACCTCGGTTGCGTCCTTGGCCTTCGGCTCGGCAGAGGGAGCATCCGCCCCGCCCGCCGCGCCTTCGGCAATCACCGCCAGACGGGCCTTGGCATCGACGGTCGCGCCTTCTTCGGCGATGATTTCGCTGAGGACGCCGGCGACCGGGCTTGGCACCTCGACCGATACCTTGTCGGTTTCCAGCTCGCACAGCATTTCATCGACGGCCACATTGTCGCCGACCTTCTTGAACCATGTGGCGACCGTCGCTTCGGTCACCGATTCGCCCAGAGAGGGCACCATCACGTCAACTGCCTTACCGCTCATCTTCTGTCCTTCCTGAGCTTTGCCTGCCGGCGCTTCGGCTGCCGGTTCGTCTTTCGCGGCCGATCCGGCAGCTTTCCTGGTGTCGTTTCCGGCGGGTGCCGCTGTCTTGCCGTCTTCCCCGATCATCGCAAGAAGCGCATCGGGGGCGACGGTCGCGCCTTCGGCGGCGATGATCTCGGCCAGAGTGCCGGCGGCGGGGCTTGGCACTTCGACCGTCACCTTGTCGGTTTCCAGCTCGCACAGCATTTCATCGACCGCGACTGTATCGCCCGGCTTCTTGAACCATGTGGCGACGGTCGCTTCGGTCACGGATTCGCCCAGGGCGGGCACACGGACTTCGGTGGTCATGTCATTTCCCCTCGATGGTCAGCGCATCATTCACCAGCGTCTCCTGTTCGGCCTTGTGGCGCGAGGCAAGCCCCGTCGCGACCGAGGCCGCCGCCGCCCGCCCGACATAGCGCGCACGCTTCGCCGGATGGTCAAGCTTGTCGAGCACCCATTCAAGATTCGGCTCGACGAAGTTCCATCCGCCCTGATTTTTCGGCTCTTCCTGACACCAGATCAGATCGGCATTGCGGAAGCGCGCGAATTCCTTCAGCAGCGATTGCTGCGGGAAGGGGTAGAACTGTTCAAGCCGCATCAGATAGATGTCGTCGATCCCGCCTTCGTCGCGCGCTTTCAGCAGGTCGTAATAGACCTTGCCCGAGCACAGAACGACACGGCGGATCCTGTCATCTGCGACCAGCTTCGTGTCCGAGGGCCCGCGTTCGGCATCGTCGTGCAGCACGCGGTGGAAGCTCGATCCGGTCTGGAATTCCTCGGCGGTCGAGACCGCCAGCGGGTGACGCAGCAGCGATTTCGGGGTCATGATGACCAGCGGCTTGCGGAAGCTGCGATGCATCTGGCGGCGCAGGATGTGGAAATAGTTCGCCGGCGTGGTCACATTGGCCACGATCCAGTTGTCTTCCGCGCAGCCTTGCAGGAAGCGTTCCAGCCGCGCGCTGGAATGTTCGGGGCCTTGCCCTTCGAACCCGTGCGGCAGCAGCATCACCAGCCCCGACATCCGCAGCCATTTCTTTTCGCCCGACGAAATGAACTGGTCGAACATGATCTGCGCGCCATTGGCGAAATCGCCGAACTGGGCTTCCCACAGGGTCAGCGCGTTGGGTTCGGCCAGCGAATAGCCGTATTCGAAGCCCAGAACCGCATATTCGGACAGCATGGAATCATGCACCTCGTAATGGGCCTGCCCTTCGCGGATATTGTTCAGCGGGTAGTAACGCTGTTCGGTCATCTGGTCGATGAAGGCGGAATGGCGCTGGCTGAAGGTGCCGCGCGTCGAATCCTGACCGGTCAGGCGCACCCGCTTGCCTTCCAGCAGCAGAGAGCCGAAGGCCAGTGCCTCGCCGGTGGACCAGTCGAAGCCGCGACCGGTCCCGAACATCTCCTTCTTGGCCTCGATCAGCCGGCCCACGGTCTTGTGCAGATTCAGATCCCTGGGCGGCGTGGTCAGCGCGCGCCCGATCTCGGCCATGGTCTCGGCGCTGATCCCGGTATTGCCGGGGGAATATTCGCTTCCCTCGCGTTGCAGCCCGGTCCATCTGCCGTCCAGCCAGTCGGCCTTGTTCGGCTTGAAATTCTTGCCGATCTCGAATTCTTCGTTGAGATGGGCCTGAAAGGCCGCCTTCATATCCTCGATCTCGCCCTCGGGGATCAGCCCGTCGGCGATCAGGCGGTCGGTATACAGTTGCAGCGTCGTCTTGTGGCTTTTGATTTCCTTATACATCAACGGGTTGGTGAACATCGGCTCATCACCCTCGTTATGGCCGAAGCGGCGATAACAGAAGATGTCGATGACCACATCCTTGTTGAACTTCTGGCGGAACTCGGTGGCGACCTTGGCGGCATGGACGACCGCCTCGGGGTCATCGCCGTTGACGTGGAAGATCGGTGCCTCGACCATCAGGGCGATATCGGTCGGGTAGGGCGAACTGCGCGAGAAATGCGGCGCGGTGGTGAAGCCGATCTGGTTGTTCACCACGATATGGATGGTGCCCCCCGTGCGATGGCCGCGAATGCCCGACAGTTGCAGGCATTCCGCCACGATTCCCTGACCGGCGAAAGCGGCATCGCCATGCAGCAGGATCGGCAGCACCTTCGTGCGTTCGGGCGTGTCGCCAAGCTGGTCGCCCTTGGCGCGCGCCTTGCCCAGAACCACCGGGTTCACCGCCTCCAGGTGCGAGGGGTTCGCGGTCAGCGACAGATGCACCACGTTCTCGTCGAATTCGCGGTCGGAAGACGCGCCGAGGTGGTATTTCACATCGCCCGAGCCGTCGACATCCTCGGGCTTGAAGCTGCCGCCCTGGAATTCGTGGAAGACCGCGCGATAGGGTTTGTTCAGCACATTGGCCAGCACCGAAAGCCGGCCGCGATGGGGCATGCCGACGACGATTTCCTGAACGCCAAGCGCGCCGCCGCGCTTGATGATCTGTTCCATCGCCGGGATCAGCGATTCACCGCCGTCCAGGCCGAAGCGCTTGGTGCCCATGTATTTGACATGCAGGAACTTTTCGAAACCCTCGGCCTCGACCAGCTTGTTCAGGATGGCGCGCCGGCCTTCGCGGGTGAAGGC
>JAUNTV010000321.1 GCA_030538515.1 Paracoccus sp. (in: a-proteobacteria) | reverse complement strand
TTCCGGCTCGGGTTTCAACTGTCCGCTGACCTTGTCCATGTGATTCTCCCTCTGGAAGATAGGTATCAGGGATAATGATTATATACAATAACTATTATGAATGTGGGTTTTCGGGCGGCATCGGTTATGCGTGCCGTGCCCGGCCTTGCCCCGAAGGCTCAGTCCCGCAGAATATCCGGTATGTCCGCCAAGCGGGCGCCTTGACCAAGATCCACCGCCCCGCGCCAGATTCGTCTTGCGCGCCAAAGCGGTGTGTCACGAACCGGCATCTGCTTGTCGGCAAATGCGATGGACTGGTCCCAATGTGCGCCCTCCAGATCCCGCCATTCGACATCAAGGTGAATGGCCGCGTGATGAAACAGATGGCGCAATGCATGTGCGGGCAGGGTGGCGGAGCGGCCGATGTCGAGGTCTGGCATATCGCTGCCGGCCGCGCCCCGAAGCGCGCTAAGCGAGATCGCCAGCGCCCGCGCTTCGAAGCTGATACGGGCCACGACCACAGCCCGGCTTGGACCATCGGGCGTTGGGGCGTAAATCGCGCTATCCGACAACTCGTTCAACGCGCGCGCAAAGAACGCAGCCCCGCGCCGGGCCAGCAATAGCGCGTCATGCGGGGCCGATTTTGCATCATGGCGTTGGCCGCGACCTTGGCGCTTGTGAAGCGCGGCGCGGGCCTCTTGTTCTTGCGCTGTGAGCATCATGTGCCGGCGACGTGCTGGCGCATGAAGTGCAACCGCTCCATGATCGGTGCGTCCGAGAAGCGGAACAGGTCGAACTGCGTTTCGGCCTCAAGCGACCACTCAACCCATGAAGGAGCCACAAAGATATCGCCTTTTTCAAGGCTGCGTCGCTCGCCCGCAAGAACGACCGCACCATGGCCTTCGAACACCTGAAAAACGGTTGTTCCGACCTCGCGACGCGCGGCAGTCTGTGTGCCGTGGCGAAGTCGGTGGAACTCGGCGCGGATGGTGGGCATCACGTCACTGCCATTGGTCGGGTTGATATAGCGAATCGCCGCATGGCCCTGCGCGACAGTGGCGGGGTGACCTTCGTCTTCAAGCAGCAATTGTTCGGTCAGTGCGCGGTCGGTATGTTCCCAACGATAGGCACCGATGGGTGAACTGACCGTTTCTTGCAGGCCCGAGAGTGGTCGAAGCCCCGGATGGCACCAAAGCCGCTCGCCACGCGAAAAAGCAGGTGTCGCGTAATCCGTCACGCGGTCCGAGCCAAACTCGAAAAAGCCCACGTCCATTTGCTGGCTGAACGGAATATCCAACCCGTCGATCCATGCCATCGGCTGATCGGTATCATTATGATGCCCGTGGAAGTTCCAGCCGGGGGTCAGCAGCAAATCACCACGGCTCATCCGCACAGGGTCTCCATTGACGACCGTCCAGACACCTTCGCCCTCGACCACGAAACGGAAGGCGTTTTGTGAATGTCGATGTTCCGGGGCAGTTTCGCGTGGGCCAAGATATTGGATCGCGGCCCATAGTGTCGGACTGATATAGGCGTTGGGCGCAAGTCCCGGATTAGCCAGCCCGATGGCGCGACGCTCACCCCCGCGACCGACCGGAACAAGCCTGCCGGAGTCCTCGGCCAAGGGCAGAAGGCGCGACCATTTCCACACATGGGGCAGGGCGCGCGGTTTGGGGTGGACCGGCATCAGATCACCGATCTGGGTCCAAAGCGGGATCAGATGTTCATCCTGAAATCCCTGATACAGCTTGCGCAACTCGGGCGTGTCCTCGGGCTGCATGGCGTCTTCGGTTTGCATGGCGATCCTCGTTGAAATCAGGCCGCGTCGGGCTGGTTGGGTGGGGCCGCTTCCCGGAAGGCGGGCAGCATATCGAGCGCGTCGAAAATGGCCGAGATTTTGGGCCAGTTGCTTGTCGATATGTCAAAGCGACGGTTGTTCCAGACCTGCGCATAAAGGCACAGATCCGCGAGGCCGGGAGTATCACCGTGGCAATAGCGGCCTGTTGGTCCTTGTCCGAGCATGGTCTCGAATGCGTCGAAGGTCAGATGCACCCAATGGGTGAACCATTCCTTTTGCGCCGCTTCGTCTGCGCCGAACTGGTCGCGCAGACGGAACAGCACACGCAGGTTGTTCAGCGGGTGGATCTCGCAGGCGATCATATAAGCCAAGGCCCGCACCCGCGCCCGTCCGTCCGCATCGGCAGGCAATAAGGCGGGTTCAGGATGGGTTTCATCCAGCCATTCTATGATGGCAAGCGATTGGGTCAGGTTGCTTCCGTCTTCGCGTTCCAGAACCGGCACCAGCCCTTGCGGGTTGCGCGCCAGAAAGTCGGGCAGCCGTGTCTCGCCATCACGCAGCGAATAGGCAATGTAATCGTATGCCAGCCCCTTGAGGTTCAACGCAGCGCGCAGCCGCGTCGATGTCGATGAGCGGAAGAAATTATGCAGCCGATAGCTCATGCGCGCGGCCCGATGGTGGTGGTCAGGCTACCTAGCCCCTCGACCGAGACGACACAGATATCACCTTCGACCAAAGGACCGACGCCCGCGGGCGTGCCGGTCATGATGACATCGCCCGGCTTCAGTTCCATCGAGTGCGACAATATCGAGATCATTTCAGGCACCGACCAGATCAGTTCGGACAGGTCGGCCTCTTGCCTGATCTGCCCGTTGACGGTCAGCCGGATCGCGCCTTTGTCGGGGTGGCCGACAATCGCGACGGCGTGAACCGGCCCGATGGGCGCGGAATGGTCGAAACCCTTGCCAAGATCCCACGGGCGACCTTGCTCGCGGGCCTTCAGTTGCAGGTCACGGCGGGTCAGGTCATTGCCGACCGCGTAACCCCAGACATGGCTCAGGGCGCTTGCCTCATCGATGTTGGTGCCGCCCTTGCCGATAACCACGACCAGTTCGGCTTCGTAATGAAGGTTTTCCGTTTGCGGCGGGTAGGGCAGAGTCACGCCGTCCGCGACAACAGCATCGGCGGGCTTCAGAAAGAAGAAGGGCGGGTCGCGGTCCGGGTCTTTGCCCATCTCGCGCGCATGTTCGGCATAGTTGCGCCCGATGCAGAAAATACGGCGCACCGGAATGCGGTCATCCGAGCCTGCGATGGCAAGCGACGCGACGGGGGCGGGTTCAAATACATAGCCCATAAGGGTCTCCCTTGTTCTGTCAGAATTATTGTGC
>JAUNTV010000013.1 GCA_030538515.1 Paracoccus sp. (in: a-proteobacteria) | reverse complement strand
CGCTCGCGCGAGCAGATCGGCAATCTGGCGCATTCGCTGAAAACCCCGCTGATGGCGCTGCAAGGGATGCTGCCGGATGATGAGGCAGCACAGGCGCTGATCGCGCGGATGGACCGCCAGATCGGATGGCACCTGAAACGCGCCCGCAGCGCCGGGGGCGCGCGCGTGCTGGGGCAGATCACGCGGCTGGATGGGGTGATCGACGATATCCTGCTGGTGCTGAACCAGCCCCTGAAGGATCGCGCGATCACGGTCAGCCGCGACCTTCCCGCCGGTATGATCCTTCAGATCGAGGCCGAGGATGCGCAGGAAATCCTTGGCAACCTGCTGGAAAACGCGGTGAAATGGGCGCGCGCGCGCATCGTGATCCGGGCGCGGCCCGAAACCGGCAGGGTCCGCCTGAGCATCTGCGATGACGGGCCGGGCATGAAGGACGCCGATCACGCCCGCGCGCTGACACGCGGGATCAGGCTGGACGAACGCGGCCCCGGCGCCGGGCTGGGGCTGGCCATCGTGGCGGATCTGGCCGCGCTGAATGGCGGCGGCCTGACGCTTGGCCGGGACGAAACGCTTGGCGGGCTGGCCGCCACCGTCACCCTGCCTGGCACCCCCGACGGGCGCGGCGATCCGCAATGAGTATCCGCATAAAAGCGAAAGCCGCACAGATCGAAGGGATCAGGCGCTTCATGGCAGCACGGTCTTGCCGCCAGCCCCGCGCGCGCGCCCCGGCACCAACGGCTAAGGGCTATTCCATCTCAGCGCGGTGACGCGCCGGATCTGCCACGCCCGTTGCGGCGGGGGGCGGGGCGAAGCCTTCCAGCCAGTCGATCAGGCGCGGCAGGCTGTGGCGGTTGAGGTCATAGCCGTCAAGGATGGTCTGGCGCGCGGCGGCGGAAAGCCCCGGCGCTTCGGGATCGCCCGCCAGCCCGCGGATCAGCGCCGCCGCCAGTGCCTCGCGGTCGAAGAAGGGGACCAGCCGGCCGTTCTGGCCATCACGGATCAACTCGCGCAGGGGTTCGGTATCCGAGCCGACGATATAGGCACCCGCCGCCATGGCCTCGGTCAAGGACCAGCTCAGCACGAAAGGATAGCTCAGATAGCAATGCACCCGCCCGGTCTGGATCACCCGGCGATAGGTGTCATAGGGCACGCGCCCCAGAAAATGGATGCGATCCGGCGCAAGCGCATCGCCCAGTTCGGCCAGCAGCTTCGCCTTCCAGCTTTCCGCATCCGGGGGCTTGCCGCCATAGCTTGTGCCATCGCCGCCGATGATCACCACCTGTGCGTCAGGCCTTGCCGCCAGCACCTGCGGCAAGGCGCGCATGAAGACGTGAAAGCCCCGGTAAGGTTCGAGCGAGCGCGACACATAGGTCAGCACCTCATCGCCCGCGCGCAGCACCCGCCCACCCGGCAAGGTCACGCTGGCGGAAGGATCGGGGCGGATCAGATCGGTATCGATCCCATCATGGATCACCGTGATCTTCGATTGCAACTCGGGCGGGAAGCTGCCGGCCTGATAGCGCGTGGGCGCCAGCGCCGCATCGCAATTCTGGATGCCGAGCGCCAGATGCGCGCTGCGCGCTATCGCCCCGAAACGCGCGGCATCGGGGTCCCGGGTGATCTCGGCATCGAAGCCGATATCATGGCCGCGCGTGCGATACATCAGTTCGGCATAGACCAGAAGCTTCGCCTCGGGCCAGATTTCCTTGAGAAAAAGCGTCTCTCCCCAACCGGAATGGCCGAAGATCACATCGGGGTTGTAGCCATGCCGGTCACGCAGCGCGTGCGCGGCCCGCGCCGCCAGAACCCCGCGCCCGACATGATCGCCGTAAGACCGCGCCATGGGCTGGGATGAGGTCGCAGGCTCGGGCGTCGGGTATTTCACCACCTGCACCGGGCTGGGGCGCGTGTTCTTCTGATCGGTCAGCGCCAGCACCTCATGGCCGCGCGCCGCCATCGCCGGGGCGAGATGCAGGAACTGGCCGGGGAAGTTCTGGTGAACGAAAAGGATCTTCACCGGCGATGATCCCGGAAGGCGGCATCCATCAGGGCGCGGGTGTAATCGGTTTGCGGCGCATCGAAGATCTGCGCGACCGGGCCTTGCTCGACCACCTCGCCGGCGCGCATGACCATGATCTTGTGGGCCATGGCGCGCACCACGCGCAGGTCATGGCTGATGAACAGAAACCCCAACTCGTGATCCTGCTGCAAGCGGCGCAGCAAGTCCACGATCTGGACCTGCACCGTCATATCCAGCGCCGAGGTGGGTTCGTCCAGCACCACCAGCTTCGGGCGCAGGATCATGGCGCGCGCGATGGCGATGCGCTGGCGCTGCCCGCCCGAGAATTCATGCGGGTAGCGGTGCATGACGCCGGGGTCCAGCCCGACCTCGGCCATGATTTCCGCGACCATCCCGCGCCGGTCGCGCGAGGGGTCGATGGTATGCACGCCAAGCCCCTCGGCGATGATCTGTTCGACCGTCATGCGCGGGCTGAGGCTGCCGAAAGGGTCCTGAAACACGATCTGCATGTCACGGCGCAACCGGCGCAGACGGCGCGCCTGCCAGCCCGCGATATCCTGGCCCAGATAAAGGATCGGGCCATCGCTTTCGATCAGCCGCATGATCGCCAGCGCCAGCGTGGTCTTGCCAGAGCCGCTTTCGCCGACGATGCCAAGGGTTTCGCCCTTGCGCACGCTCAGGCTGGCGCCATCGACCGCCTTCACATGGCCAACCACCCGGCGCAGAAACCCGCGCTTGACCGGAAACCAGACCTTCAGATCGCGGGTCTCGATCAGTGTGGGCGCGTTTTCGCGGACCGGTGCCGCCTGACCCGATGGCTCGGCCGCGAGAAGCTTCTTCGTATAGGGGTGGCGGGGGTCGGCAAAGATCGCCTCGACCGGGCCCTGTTCGACGATATGGCCGTCCTTCATCACGCAGACCCGATCCGCGATGCGGCGCACCAGCCCCAGATCATGGCTGATGAACAGCATGGAAAGCCCTTCTTCGCGCTTCAGTTCCGCAAGAAGATCAAGGATCTGCGCCTGAATGGTCACGTCAAGCGCGGTGGTCGGCTCATCCGCGATCAGCAGTTCGGGCCGGTTCGCCAGCGCCATGGCGATCATCACTCGCTGGCGCTGCCCGCCCGAAAGCTGATGCGGATAATCGGCCAGCCGGGTCTCGGCGTCGCGGATGCCGACGCGGTTCAGCAGTTCCAGAATGCGCGCCCGAACGGCGGGGCCTTTCAGCCCCTGATGCAGCGTGATGCTTTCGGAAAGCTGGCGTTCAAGCGTATGAAGCGGGTTGAGCGAGGTCATCGGCTCCTGAAAGATGAAGCTGATGTCATTGCCCCGGATCGCGCGCAGCTTCTGCGCGCTGGCACCGACCAGTTCCGCGCCTTCATAGCGGATCGAACCTTCCAGCATGGCCGAGGCCCCCAGAAGCTGCACCGTTGACAGCGCCGTCACCGATTTTCCCGAACCGGATTCCCCCACAAGCGCCACCGTCTCGCCCCGCCCGATCTGGAAGCTGACGCCGCGCACGGCGGGCAGGGTCTTGCCGTCCTGCCGGAAGCTGATGCGCAGGTCGCGGATATCCAGAACGGTCTCGGCCGGGGGCGGGGCGGGGTGGGTGAAGCTTTCGCCCCTATCCTCGGGCTTCGCCAGATCGCTTGTCATGAGAAGGTTTTCCGTGGGTCGAAAGCATCGCGCACACCCTCGAAGATAAAGACCAGAAGCGAAAGCATGATGGCGAAGGTGAAGAATGCGGTAAAGGCCAGCCATGGCGCGTTCAGGTTCTGCTTGGCGACAAGGGCCAGTTCCCCAAGCGACGGGGCCGAACTGGGCATGCCGTAACCCAGATAATCCAGTGCCGCCAGCGTCGAGACCGTGCCGGTCACGATAAAGGGCAGCATGGTCAGCGTGGCCACCATGGCGTTTGGCAGGATATGGCGGAACATGATCTTGCGGTCGGAAACGCCAAGCGCGCGGGCGGCGCGGACATATTCGAAATTCCGCGCCCGCAGGAATTCGGCCCTGACCAGGCCGACAAGGGCAGGCCAGCCGAAGATGATCATGATCAGCACCAGAAGCCAGAAACTTCGCCCGAAAACCGCGAACATGATGATGATGACGTAAAGCACCGGCGTATTCTGCCATATCTCCAGCAGGCGTTGCAGGATGATATCGGTGCGCCCGCCGAAATAGCCCTGCACCGCCCCCATGGCGATCCCGATGATGGATGCCACCGTCGTCACCACCAGCGTGAACACGACCGAGGCGCGGAAGCCGTAGATGGTGCGCGCCAGCACATCGCGCGTCGTCGCATCCGTTCCCAGCCAGTGGCGCGCATCGGGCGCGCTTGGTGCCTGCCCCACCTTGTCGGTATCGCGGTAATGGAAGGGGATGACCGGCCAGATCATCCAGCCCTGTTCGGCTTTCGGCACGCCCGCGCTGCCGTCGCGCACGGCTTTGATATAGGCCTCGGGGTCTTCGTCCCAGCACTCTTCGCGCCCGCCCGAGATGATCAGGCATTGCGCATCCGTCAGGCGGTAAAGCGTTTCGGTCTGGAAATCGCCGCCGAAGGTGGTCTCGGGGTAGAATTTGAACACCGGGAAGTAAAGCTCGCCCCGGTATTTCATCACGATGGGCTTGTTATTGGCCACCAGTTCCGCGCCAAGCGAGATCACGAACAGGATCGAGAAGACCACCAGCGACCAGAAGGCCCGCTTGTTGTTGCGGAAATTGCGCCAGCGGCGGCGGTTGAGTTCGCTTAGCGCCATCAGCCGGCCCTTTTCTCGAAATCGATGCGCGGATCGACCAGGACATACATCAGGTCCGACAGGATCCCGATCAGCAGGCCCAGAAGCCCGAAGATGTAAAGCGTGCCGAACACCAGCGGATAGTCGCGCTGCACCACCGCCTCGAAGCCAAGCCGCCCCAGCCCGTCAAGCGAGAAGATCGTCTCGATCAGGATGGATGAGCCGAACAGGATCGCCAGCAGCATCCCCGGCAGACCCGCGATGATGATCAGCATGGCATTGCGGAAAACATGGCCGTAAAGCACGCGCCGCTCGGTCAGGCCCTTGGCGCGGGCGGTCATGACATATTGCTTGTTGATCTCGTCCAGAAAGCTGTTCTTGGTCAGCAGCGTCAGCGTGGCAAAGCCCGAAATCGCCATGGCCAGCACCGGAAGCGTGATATGCCACAGGTAATCCCTGATCTGGCCGAACAGCGAAAGCTGGTCGAAATTCGGGCTGGTCAACCCGCGCAGGGGGAAGATTTTCCAGTAACTCCCGCCCGCGAAAAGCGTCATCAGCATGACCGCGAACAGGAAGGAGGGGATGGCATAGGCCACCACGATGACGGCCGAACTCCATGTGTCGAAGGGCGTGCCCGCGCGCACCGCCTTCCTGATGCCAAGCGGGATCGAGACCAGATAGGCCAGAAGCGTCGTCCACAGACCAAGCGTGATCGAGACCGGCAGCGTGCGCGCGATCTCGGCGGTCACGGAGTTCGAGCGAAACCAGCTGTCGCCGAAATCGAAGCGCAGGTAATTGCCCAGCATCAGCCCGAAGCGGCGCAGCGCGCCGATGGGCCGTTTCTCGCATTCCGGCGATTTCAGATCGGGCGGGCCGAGATGGGCGGGCGTGCAGATGATTTCCGCAAAACCCATCTGCAATTCCAGTTCGGCCAGAAATTCGGGCGGAAGGCCCTGCGCACCGGCATATTGGACACCGCCACCGCCACCGCCGCCCGACAATTCGGACATGGTGCTGCCCTCGCCCTGGACGCGCGCGATGACCTGTTCGATCGGGCCGCCCGGCACGAACTGGATCAGCGCGAAATTGACCAGCATGATCCCGATCAGCGTCGGGATGACCAAAGCCAGTCGCCGTAAGATATAGGCCGACATGCTGCCCTTCCTGTCGCCGGATCTGAGGCCCGGCTTTCTTCTGCCCGCCGGTTAGCGCAACACCCCGGCCTGTTTCAGCTTCTCTGCCTTTTCGGCGTTATACCACGCGATATCAAGATACCACGGCTGATTGAGCGTCAGCGTCAGATAGGGCGGCAACGGATCGGGCCATTCATATTGATCATACCAGGCCAGAAACTGCGCCGGGCTATACCAGTTGGGCACCCAAGGGTAGCTGGCGCGCAGCACCCGGTCGAGCGCGCGCACCGCCACCGCCATATCGTCGTAAGTCCCGGCCGAGATGGCCGTGCCGATCAGGCTGTCGATGGCCGGGCTGGTCAGTCCTGACGGGTTGAACACATCATCCACGCCCTGCGAGCCGAAGACCTGATAAAGCCCGTCGCCCGCGATCTCACTGGTCTGGGCATGGCCGATGATGATGTCATAATCGAAAGCGGCGCGGCGCACCTCATGTTCGCTGTCATCGACGCGCGCGATGACCGCATTGACGCCGACGGCTTCGAGATTTTCGATGAAAGGCTCGATCACGCGCACGAAGGCCGGACTGTCATTCAGGAACTCGACCCGAAGCGGCTCACCGGCGGCATTGCGGCGCAAGCCACCCGCGCCGACCGTCCACCCCGCCTCGTCCAGAAGAAGGCCGGCGCGGCGCAGCGTGGCGCGGTCAAGCTGGCGCGGGCTGCCTTCGGGCTGGGTTACAGCCGGTTCGCTCAGCACACCTTCGGGCAGATCGGCGGCCAGGGGTTCCAGCAGCGCCAGTTCCGCCGCCGAGGGCAGCCCCTCGGCCTTCAGGTCACTGTTTTCCCAGAAGGATTCCGTGCGCTCGTAAAGCCCGTAGAACAGCGCTTCATTCGACCATTCGAAGTTGAACAAAAGCCCGAGCGCCTGACGCACGCGCGGGTCCTGAAACTTCTCGCGCCGCATATTGATGAAGAAGCCCTGCGCGGGGGCCTTGTTCTGGTTGGCGATCTCGTCGCGGATCACGAAGCCGCCCCGCAGATTGGGGAAATCATAGCCCGTGGCCCATTGCAGCGACGAGCTTTCATGCCGGATCGCATATTCGCCGGCCTTGAACGCCTCGAACGCTGCTTCGGTGTCGGCGAAATATTCGGCCCGCACGGTGTCGAAATTATGCCGCCCCTTGTTGATCGGCAGATCGCGCCCCCAGTAATCGGGGTTGCGCCGGTAGACCGAGCTGCGCCCGATATCGGCGCGCCCGAACATATAGGGGCCGGAACCGATATAGGGCTTTGCGCCCGGCGCCGAAAGATCGCGGTTGTTGTCTTCGAAATCCTTCTTCGAAAACACCGTCAGACCGCCCGCCGACTGGATCACCTGCCGGCGCGGATAGCCGGGCTGGAAATCGAAGCGGATGGTGTGGGGGTCGATCACCTCGGCCCCGGCGGTCGATTGCGCCAGAACCGTTCGGTAAGATGACAGGCCCTTGTCGCGGATGGTTTCATAGGAAAACAGCACATCCTCGGCGGTCAGCGGCGTGCCGTCCGAAAATGCCGCCTCGGGGCGCAGATGGAAGATCACCCAGTCGCGGCTTTCGGGATATTCGATGGTCTCGCAGATCAGGCAATAGGCGGTGCCGATCTCATCCATGGTGCCCGTCATCAGTGATTCGAGCGGCATCGAGGCGAAAATGTCCGAACGGCCGCGCAGCGTATAGGGGTTATAATTGTCGAACCCGCCTGGCATCGACACGGACAGCTCGCCCCCTTTGGGCGCATCGGGGTTCACGTAAGGCAGGTGGGCGAAACCCTCGGGCAGTGCGGGGGGGCCGAAAACGCCGATGCCATGGGCGACGGTGGTGGGTTCGGGCGTGACGTCCTGCGCGGCCAGGGGCGCGCCAAGAACGGATATCGGCAGAAGAAGGGCGGCAAAACGGGCGCTTCTGTTCATGGTGATCCTTCGCGGCTGGATTGCGCCAAGGCTAGGCAGCGCGCGCGCCGGGATCAATCCGCGATTTCGTGATCACACGCGCGCCAAAGAAAAACGCCCGGAGGTTTTCGACCACCGGGCGCGTTTGGAGCCAGATGCGGACAGATAAGCGATCAGATTGGCGCGATCCTGCGGGCGGGGCAGGCCGGCGAAGCTCATCTTCGTGCCGGGCACGACAGCGCGCGGGTTGGTCAGGAATTCCTGAAGCGCATCGACCGTCCAGACCGGTTCCTCGGCCACGTGGTTATGCATGGCCTGATCGTAGTTATAGCCCGCGACACCGGCAACCGCGCGGCCCACGACGCCGTTCAGATGCGGGCCGACGCCATCGGTGCCATCCATCTTGTGGCACGCCCGGCAGCGGCCGAAGACGCGCTCGCCCTGGGCGGCATCGGCCTCGGCCATCAGCGCGGCGAAGTCGATTTCCTCGGCCGGGGCGGCTTCGCCACCACCAGCGGATTCGACCGGGATCGTATAGGCCTGATGCACCGGCTCATCGCCATGGGCCTCGTCCGAGGCGCCGACATGGAAAAGCCCGCTGCCAGCCCAGAACAGCAAAAGCAACAGAAGCAGCGAACCGATCAGCGCGCCCGAAGCCTTGGTGATGGTCATGGTGTTGAACATTTGCCGTCCCCGCTAGGTAGTGTTCAAATTTCTGGCGGTATCTATCCGCTTTCTTTCCCCCGGTTCAAGGTATAGTTCACGCCCGAGCCCCCATCATGTCAATCGGATAGCGCGAAGATGACCAGCCCGACCAATCTGATCGCCTTTCAGGGCGAGCCCGGTGCCTACAGCCATCAGGCCTGCCGCGAGGCGCGCCCCGATCTTCAGGCCCTGCCGTGCCGCACGTTCGAGGATGTGATCGAGGCCGTGCGCGCGGGTCAGGCCGATCTGGCGATGTTGCCGGTCGAGAACTCGACCTATGGGCGCGTGGCCGATATCCATCATCTGCTGCCGGAATCGGGGCTGCATATCATCGACGAGGCCTTCGTGCGGGTGCATATCTCGCTGCTGGCGCTGCCCGGCGTGGCGCTGTCGGAAGTCACCGACGCCATGAGCCATACCGTGCTGCTTGGCCAGTGCCGCCGCTTTCTGCGCGATCACGCCATTCGCGGCATGGTGGGCAGCGATACCGCGGGTTCGGCCAAGCTGGTTGCCGAACGGGGCCAGCGTCACATTGCCGCACTTGCCGCGCCGCTGGCGGGCGAGATCTACGGGCTGAACCGCCTCGCCGACGAGATCGAGGACCGCCAGAACAACACCACCCGCTTCCTGATCATGGCGCGTGAGCCCGATTATGCGCGTCGGCCCAATCGCGCGGGCCAGCCGGGCATGCTGACCAGTTTCGTCTTTCGCGTGCGCAACATTCCGGCCGCGCTTTACAAGGCGATGGGCGGTTTCGCGACCAATGGCGTGAACATGACCAAGCTGGAAAGCTATATGGTCGATGGCGTCTTCACCGCGACCCAGTTCTATGCCGATATCGAGGGCCACCCCGAGGATGAAAACGTCCGCCGCGCGCTGGATGAGCTGAGCTATTTCACCTCGATGACGAATATTCTGGGCACCTATCCCGCCGATCCCCTGCGCGCCGAACAGGTCCGCCACGGCTGAAGGGGGCGATGCGCCAGTGCCGTCATCCCTGCGCGGTCACGTCATCCACGAAATCGGCGATTCTGGTTTCCAGCTTTCGTTCAAGCTGGTTCTTGCCCAGTTTCGCGGTTTGCAGGATCAGGCGCGCACGCATGTTGCGCGGCTTCACCTCCAGCTCGAAAATCAGCCGCGAGCGGTTTCGCGCAAGCGCCACCACCGACATGTCGAGCCGCAGCGTGAAGGATGTCGATTCGCCCGCCAGGGCATAAAGCTCGGGCCGGTCGAACTGCACCAGCACCAGCCGCAGATCGCGCCGCTGCCCGCGCCAGTCAAACCCCAGACGCCAGGCGCGCTGCCCTTCGTGCATGTCATCGGCCCGCGCGACCGATATGCCGCGACGCATCAACATCCGCTCAATTCTGTTGAAATTCGACACAGAATCAAACAGTTGCTCAGCGGAAACAGGCTTGTCGATGCGGGTCGAGAACTTCATGTCACGGGCTTGGCTTGTTTGTCCATTTGGTAAAGAAACCACGCAGGGCCCGCAAGGCCGGTTTTGATCAAATTGTCTACAATCGGCGGGATACAATCTCAGGTTGCAAAGATATGTCTGATTCTTTTATCTGACTCATGAGGGCCGTGGCTGACACGGCGGATGAATGACCGGAATGTGATGCCAGACGGAACCTCTCTTTCTGCGGGGGCGCAAATGGGGCAGCCCCCTGCGGGCAGCCTGATCAGCCTGCGCATCATCGCCACCACCGATCTGCATATGCACCTTGGGGCCGAGGGGGCGCGCGGCGGGCTGGCCCGGCTGGCCCGGCTGATCGCGGCAGAGCGCGATGCCCATGACAATCTGCTGCTGTTCGACAATGGCGATCTGCTGGACGGCTCGGCGCTGGCGGATGATCTGGCGCGCGCGGGGCTTGGCGCGCATGACATCCATCCGGCGATCGCGGCGCTGAACCGGCTTGGCTATGATGGCGCGACGCTTGGCAATCACGATTTCGCCCATGGGGTCGAGTTCCTGCGCCGGGTGCTGCGCGATGCGCGCTATCCGCTTGTGCTGGCCAATGCCGGGCTGGTCAGCGGCGCGCCGCTCTGGCGCGAGGGGGTCTTGCTGTCGCGGCGTATGCGCGCGGCGGATGGCGGCCTGCATGATCTGAACATCGGTATTTTCGGCGTGCTGCCGCCCCAGACCACCGATTGGGAGGCCGGTCTTGGCCGCGAGATGCGAACCGAGGACATCATGACCGCCAGCCGCCGCGCGGTCTCGGCGCTGCGCGCGCAGGGCGCGGATGTGATCATCGCGCTCAGCCATGGGGGCATCGGCGCGGGCGATCCGGGCAAGGCGGAAAACGCCGCCGATGCCATCGCCGGGATGGCCGGCGTCGATGCCGTCATTGCGGGCCATACCCATGAAGTTACCGTCAGCCCCGCCGCCCCCGGCTGCGCGCCCGTCGTCAATGCCGGGTTCGGCGGCTCTCATCTGGCCGCGATCACGCTGCGCCTTCAGGGGCAGGCGGGTGACTGGCGCACCGACTGCCTGCGGGCCGAGGCCGTTCAGGCCCCTTCCGGGCCGGGGGACGCGGCGCTCAGCGCTGTTCTGCCGCCCGAAAACGCGCGGATGCAGGCGGCCATCGGATGGGCGCGCAGGCCGCTTTCCAGCCATTTTTCGCTTCTGGGTTGCGACGCGGGACTGCGACTGACCGAGGCCGCGCTGCGCGCCCATGTCGCGCGCCATCTGCCCGGCTCTGCGGGGCGGCTGCTGACCGCGCTGGCCCCCTTTCGCACTGGCGGGCGGGGCGGGCCCGATCATTTCGCCCATATCCCCGCCGGCACGATCCGGCGCGGCGATCTGTCGGTGCTTTACCCTTTCACCAATCACGCCGCCGTGATCGAGGTGAGCGGTGCCGAGATCGCGGACTGGCTTGAACGCGCGGCCTCGGTTTTCAGCCATCTGCCCGGTCCCGAGACCGGCGCGCGCCCGCTGATCGAGGGCAGCCTGCCGGGCTTTCATCTCGATATGATCGGCGGGCTGGATTATGAGATCGACCTTAGCCAGCCGGCGCTTTTCGATGCCGCAGGCCATCGCCTGGGCGCGGCGAAAGCCCGCGCCTTCCTGCCCGCGACTGCGGGGGCTGCCGGGGATGGCGCAGGCGGCGGGGGCGGGGGCGATCATGACGGTGCCAGCCTCGCCGGGGGCCGTGTCCGCCGCATCCGTCATCAGGGCCGGGTGCTTGATGCCGATGACCGCTTCCTGATGATCACCAACAGCTATCGCATGACGGGGGGGCCGCTTTATGCGCCCCTTACCACCGGAAAGCGCTGCCTTCTGCCTGCCGCCGCGCGTATCCGGGTGCGCCATGTCCTGGCCGCCTATCTCGGCACCGGCGAGGGGCCAGAGCCGGACAGCGCGCCGTTTTTCCGGCTTCGCGCCGCGCACGGCACGAAGGCCTGGTTCGACACCGCTCCGGGTGCCGATCCTGCCGTCTGCCCGCTTGCGGTCGTGGATCGCAGAATCACCGAAACCGGCTTTCAGCGCCTGACGCTGCAATTCTGACAGGGGATCACCGCCCGCTTCCCGCGCAGGGCTTGCATTCCCCCCGCAGCCCGCCTATCTACCGCCGTGAGAGGTTGACGCGGGCGAACGCCTCGCCAACCCGGTCAGGTCCGGAAGGAAGCAGCCGCAACGAATTCCGTTCGGGTCGCAGTTCAGCCTCTCACCCTTTTCCTTATCCATCCACCGGCAGGATCGCCAATCCCGGCGATGCGGGCGTTTTGCACCCTGTCGCTTCGGGCAATTGCGGGCTAAAGAGGCAGCGGAGCCATGAAGGATCGATGCCATGACTGACGTTTCGCCCTCGGATGCGGCCAAGGATGCTGCCGCGCGCGCGGCTGTGGCCCTGGTCTCGGACGGGATGCGGCTGGGGCTTGGCACCGGCTCGACCGCCGCGTTCATGGTGCGCCACCTTGCCGCGCGCGCCGCGGCCGAGGGGCTTTCGCTGCGCTGCGCGGCGACCAGCAAGGCCACGGCGGATCTGGCCGAAAGCCTTGGTCTGAGGATCGAGGCGCTTGACGATATCGGCTGGCTCGACCTGACCATGGACGGCGCGGATGAGCTGGACCCGGATCTCAATCTCATCAAGGGCGGGGGGGCGGCGCTTCTGCGCGAAAAGATCGTGGCCAGTGCCTCGGACCGGATGGTGGTCATGGCCGATGGCTCCAAGGTGGTCGAGACGCTGGGTGCCTTTCACCTGCCGGTCGAGGTGATCCCCTTCGGCTGGCAGACAACGAAGGCGCTGATCGCGCGCGGGCTGGAACGACTGGACCTGCCGGGCCGCCCGATCCTGCTGCGCAAGCGCGATGATATGGTCCTTCTGACGGATGAGGGGAATTATATCCTTGATCTCTCGCTGGAAGCGATCCCGGATGCGGCGCAGCTGTCCCGGATGCTGAACGCCATCCCCGGCGTGGTCGAGAACGGCCTTTTTCTGGGGCTCTGCGATCTGGCGCTGATCGGGCAGCCGGATGGCGATGTGGTCGAATTGCGTGCCGAACCCGGCACCGATGCGGTGGCAGGGGGCGATGATGCACTTTGATTGCGACCTTTTCGTCATCGGCGGCGGCTCGGGCGGGGTGCGCGCGGCGCGGATCGCGGCGGGCCATGGCGCGCGCGTGATGCTGGCCGAGGAAAGCCGCATGGGCGGCACCTGCGTCATCCGGGGCTGCGTGCCCAAGAAGCTGATGGTCTTCGCCTCATCCGCGCCCGCCGCCGCCGCCGAGGCGCGCGGCTATGGCTGGCAGGGGGCGACGGCGGGCACCTTTTCCTGGCCCGATTTCCACAGCCATCTGCAAACCGAACTGGCCCGGCTTGAAGCGGTCTATATCAAGGGGCTGGTGGATGCGGGGGTGGAGATCCATCACCAGCATGCCCGGCTGACCGGCCCGCATGGGGTCGAACTGGCCGATGGCCGCGTGATCCGCGCGAAGCATATCCTTATCGCTGCCGGGGGCCGCCCGCATCGGCCGGGCATTCCGGGCGAGGAACTGGGCATGATCTCGGATGATTTCTTCGAGATGCAGGCCCTTCCGAACCGGGTGCTGATCGTTGGCGGAGGCTTCATCGCCTGCGAATTCGCCACGATCCTTTCGGGCCTGGGTGTGGATACGGTGCAGGCCCATCGCGGCGATCTGGTGCTGCGCGGCTTCGACAGCGGGCTGCGGCAGATGGCCACGGCGCAATTGTCCGCTATCGGTGTCGATCTGCGGCTGAACACCAATGTGACGCGGCTGGAGCGCGCCGAAAGCGGCATCCGCGCGGATTTCGCCGATGGCTCGCGGGGGCTTTTCGACGCGGTGATCTTTGCCACCGGGCGCGCGCCCCATGTGCAGGGCCTCGGGCTGGAAGCGGCGGGGGTGGCGCTTGGCGGGAATGGGCGGATCATCGTTGATCAATGGTCGCAGACCAATGTGCCATCCATCTTCGCGGTGGGCGATGTGACCGATCGGGTGAACCTGACGCCCGTGGCCATCCGCGAGGGGCACAGCTTCGCCGATACGCTGTTTGGCGGCAATCCGCGCTTTCTCGATCACAGCCTGATCGCCAGCGCCGTCTATCTGCGCCCCCATGAGATCGGCACCATCGGCATGACCGAGGATGAGGCCGAAGCCGAAGGCGGCGTCGAGATCTACGAGACCCGCTTCCGCCCCATGCGGGCGGTTTTCGCGGGAAGTGAGGCACCGGTGCTGATGAAACTGGTCGTGGACGAGGCCAGCCGGCGCGTTCTGGGTTGCCATATCTTCGCACCCGAGGCGGGCGAGATGATCCAGCTTGCCGCCATCGCAGTCACCATGGGCGCCACGAAGGAACAGTTCGACCAGACCGTGGCCGTCCATCCGACATTGGCCGAGGAACTGGTGACGATCCGCCAGCCGACGCGCAGGATCGGGCTGGCGGGCAGCTGAAGGGGGCAGGGCGCGGGCGTTCAAGCTTGACTTTCCCCGCCCGACCCCCAGTTTCAGGCACAAGCAAGAGAAGAAGAAGCAGGAAGAGGAATATCCATGGCACAAGGCCCCTGGGGTGGCGGCAGCAGCGGAAACGGCGGCGGTGATGGTGATCGGGGCGGTAAGGAACCGCCGCGCGGACCTCAGCGTCCCTGGGGTCAGCAAGGGGGGGATCAGGGCAATCAGCGCCCCGAGCCGCCGCGCCGGCCCGGCCAGCGTCCGCAGGGCGAAATGCCCGAGATCGAGGAATTGATGCGCAAGGGTCAGGACCGGCTGCGCGTGCTCATGGGGGGGCGCGGCGGGGCGGGACGCTCGGGCGGGCCACGCCGGCCCGGTGGTCCCGGCTTCTCGCTGGACCGGCGCACGCTGATCTTCGGCGGGCTGATCGCGCTTGGCGCGTGGGCCTTCCTCAGCTTCTATACGGTGCGGCCCGAGGAACGCTCGGTCGAGTTCCTGTTCGGGCGCGCCATCGGCACCGGCGAGCCGGGCCTGAACTTCGCGCCATGGCCGGTCGTGACCAAGGAGATCGTGCAGGTCACTGGTGAGCGCGTGACCGAGATCGGCACCGGCCAGGTCGATCAGGGCCGGCGCAGCACCGGCGCGATCAGCGCGACCGACAGCGGGCTGATGCTGACGCGGGACCAGAACATCGTGGACATGGAATATCAGGTGGTCTGGAACATCTTGAACCCCGAACAGTTCCTGTTCAATCTGGCCGACCCGCCGGGCACGATCCGGGCGGTGGCGGAATCGGCGATGCGCGACATTATCGCGCGATCCGAACTGGCACCGATCCTGAACCGCGACCGGGGCGCGATTGCCGAGGACCTGATGATCGCCGCGCAGCAGACGCTGGACAGCTATCAGTCGGGCATCAATGTCGTGCGTGTCAACCTTGACCGCGCCGACCCGCCCGCCGAGGTGATCGACAGCTTCCGCGAGGTGCAGGCCGCGCAGCAGCGCCGCGATGCGCTGGAAAAGGAAGCCGATGCTTACGCCAACCGCGTTCTGGCCGCCGCCCGCGGCGAGGCCGCGGCCCTGGTCGAGGAAGCCGAAGCCTACCGCGCCCAGGCCGTGAACGAGGCACAGGGTGAATCCGCGCGCTTCAACTCGGTCTACGCGGAATATGCCAAGGCACCCGAGGTCACGCGCAAGCGGATGTATCTGGAAACCATGGAACGTGTGCTTGGCGCGGTCGACAAGGTGCTGCTGGATCAGGGCGCGGGGCAGGGCGTCGTGCCCTATCTGCCGCTTGACCAGCTCAGGTCCGCGCCACCGCCGCGCACGGGCGCACAGGGCAATGCCGCGCCCGCTGCGGCCAATACAACGACCAATACGCAGACGCAGGGGGGCAACTGATGGCCGGGAAACGCATGAATTTCATGGGCGCCCTGCTGATCCCCACGGTGATCGTGGTGGGCGTTCTGGCGGCCTCGTCGCTGTTCATCGTGGATGAGCGCGAAAAGGCGCTGGTGCTGCGCCTTGGCCGGGTGGTCAATGTGAAGGAAGAACCGGGGCTTGGCGTGAAGATCCCCTTCATGGATGAGGTCGTGAAATATGACGACCGCATTCTGGGCCTGTCCACGACACCTTTGGAAATCACGCCTCTGGATGATCGCCGCCTGATCGTGGATGCTTTCGCGCGCTGGCGGATCACCGATGTGGTGCGCTTCCGTCAGGCCGTTGGCACGGGCGGGGTTGATGCGGCCATGGGCCGGCTTGATCCCATCGTGCGCACCGCCATCCGCGAGGTGCTGGGTTCGGTGCCGTCAACCACGGTTCTGTCCGACGACCGGACCGCGATGATGAACCAGATCCGCGACGAGGCGCGGCGGAACTCGCAGGGCCTGGGCGTCGAGATCATCGACGTGCGCCTGACGCGCACCGATCTGCCCGAACAGAACCTTTCGGCCACCTATGAGCGCATGCGGGCCGAACGCGAACGCGAAGCCGCCGATGAAATCGCGCGCGGGAACGAGGCCGCGCGCCGGGTGCGCGCCGCCGCCGACAGAACCGTGGTCGAACTGACCTCGGAAGCGCGGCGCAATGCCGAGATCATCCGTGGTGAGGCCGATGCCTCGCGCAATGCGATCTTCGCGGATGCCTTTGGGCGCGATCCCGAATTCTTCGCCTTCACGCGCTCGATGACGGCTTATGAGCGCGCGCTTCAGGGCGGGAATTCGCAGCTTGTCATCCACCCGGAAGGTGATTTCTTCACCTATCTGGTGAATGACGGCGCGGTTGGCGCCACGCCCATGACCGCGCCCGAGGATCTTCCGCAGGAAGAAAACCTGTCGTCGCTGCCCTCTGCCAGCGGGGTAGGGAATGGCACCGATCCGATCAGCGCGGAAAGCGCGCTGACCCCGGTGCCCCTGGAAATGCCCTGGGATGACGAGGAAGGCACCCAGCCCGGTGACAGCACCGTCGAGATCGAGTTGCTGCCCGACGCGGCCGAAATCCCGGCGGATGCGCCGCCCCCGCCGGGGGCCGAGGCACCGGCATCCAACTGATTGACGGGCAGGGCGGCTTCGGCCGCCCGTTCCTTTTGCAAGTCACGATGAGTTCATCGAATCTGAGCGTGATTTATTTGCAACGGCTTCCCATCTGGCATTTAGCCTCAGGGCGACCGGCTGGTGGTCGGAAACGCTTCTGGCGCGTTAAAATGGAAAGGATCATTGGATGCGCAACCCTGTCACCCGTATCATGGCGACGGCATCAATCGCGGCATTGACACTGGGCGCTTTGCCCTTGTCCGCGCAGGAGGCCGCGCCTGCGCAACTGTCCGGCCAGGCCGCCAACAGCGTCGATCCGCCGCTGAGCGCGCCCGAGACCGCCGCGCGTCGCCAGCAGGTGATGCCCGACAGTTTCGCCGATCTGGTCGAACAGGTCTCGCCTGCGGTGGTCAATATCAACACCAGTTCGGTGATCGAACAGCCGACCGGGCCGATGTTCCCCGAAGGCAGCCCGTTTTCGGATCTGTTCCGCGAATTCGGCATGCCCGGCCCCGGCACGCCCTTTGGTCAGCGCCAGCCGCAGGCCCCGCAGCGGGCAAGCGCGCTTGGATCGGGCTTCGTGATTTCCGAGGATGGCTATATCGTCACCAATAATCACGTCATCGAAGGTGCCGACGAGATCGAGATCGAGTTCCGCGACGGCGCGCGGCGCAAGGCCTCGGTCGTGGGGGCAGACAAGCAGACCGATATCGCGCTGCTGAAGGTCGATGCCGATAACCTGCCCTATGTCGGCTTTGGCGACAGCGACGCCGCGCGGGTGGGTGACTGGGTGCTGGCGCTTGGCAACCCGCTGGGTCAGGGGTTTTCGGCCTCGACCGGGATCGTCTCGGCGCGGGGGCGCGCGCTGACGGGCACCTATGACGACTTCATCCAGACCGATGCCTCGATCAACCGGGGCAATTCGGGCGGTCCCCTGTTCAATATGGATGGCGAGGTGATCGGCGTGAATACCGCGATCCTGTCACCCACCGGCGGCTCGATCGGGATCGGCTTCTCGATGGCGTCGAATGTGGTGACAACCGTTGTCGATCAGCTGCGCGAATTCGGCGAGACCCGGCGCGGCTGGCTTGGGGTGAAGATCCAGCGCGTCACGCCCGAGATCGCGGAATCGCTTGGCCTTGCCAGCGACCGGGGGGCCATGGTCACTGATGTCTTTGACGGGCCGGCGCAGGCTGGCGGCATCCGTCCGGGCGATGTGATCGTGACCTTCGACGGGCGCGACATCCAGGACGACCGCGATCTGGTCGCCCGCGTGGCGCAGGCCCCGATCGGCGAAAGCGTCGATGTGACGGTCATGCGCGATGGCCAGCCGCAGCAGGTCTCGGTCACGCTAGGCCGGCGCGAGACCGCCGAGGCGGGCGAAAGCGGCACCGTGACCCCGCCCGCCACGCAGGAAAGCGGGCAGGTTCTGGGCATGACCCTGCAACCGCTGACCCCGGAACTGGCTGGCGATCTGGGCGTCAGCGAAGGGCAGGAGGGGCTGATCATCAACGATGTCGACCCGTCATCGGATGCGGCGGCCAAGGGGCTTGCCGCGGGCGATGTGATCACCGAGGCCGGCCAGCAGCCGGTGGCCTCGCTTGCCGATCTGAACGCCCGCATCACCGAGGCCCGCGACGCCGGGCGCCGCTCGCTTCTTCTGATGATCCGTCGCGGCGGAGAGCCGCGCTTCGTCGCCGTCTCGGTCGTTCCATAAACGCAGCGATGCGGAAAGCTTGGGGGCGGGGCCATCGGTCCCGCCCTTTTCATTGCGCGCCGGATGCCCTATCTCAACGCCGCAAAAGGACAGGAGCACGCCATGGCCAGGATCACCTATATCGAGCATAACGGCACCCCGCATGAGGTCGAGGTCAAGCCCGGCATGACCGTCATGGAGGGCGCGCGCGACAATGGCATTCCGGGGATCGAGGCCGATTGCGGCGGTGCCTGCGCCTGTTCGACCTGCCATGTCTATGTCGCGCCCGAATGGGTCGACCGGCTGCCTGCCAAGGATGCGATGGAAGAAGACATGCTGGATTTCGCATGGGCGCCAGACCCGGTGCGTTCGCGCCTGACCTGCCAGCTGAAAGTGACCGAGGATCTCGACGGGCTGGTGGTGAACATGCCCGAGAAGCAGATATGATCCGGCGCGCGGCGCTGGCGCGGTTTCCGTGACCTTGCGCCCGGCGCGGATGCGGCGGTCGTGATCCGCCCGACCCGGCGCTGCGGCTGACTGGTCCCCGAATGCCTGCCGAAGAACGCCCTGAGAAAGTGAACACCATGTCCGATCTGGTTCTGACCGTCACCTGCCCGACCACGCGCGGGATCGTCGCGGCGATTTCGGGGTTTCTGGCCGGTAATGGCTGCAATATCACCGATTCGGCGCAATTCGATGACCTCGAATCGGGGCGCTTCTTCATGCGCGTCAGCTTCGCGGATCAGGAAGGGCGCGGCATCGACGCGCTGCGCGCCGATTTCGCCCCCGTCGCTGCCAGCTTCCAGATGCAGGCGGCCATCCATGACGCCCGGCGTCCGATGAAGGTTCTGCTGATGGTGTCGAGCTTCGGGCATTGCCTGAACGATATCCTCTATCGCTGGCGGATCGGGGCGCTGCCGGTTGATATCGTGGGCGTGGTCTCGAACCATCTGACCTATCAGAAGCTGGTGGTGAACCACGATATCCCCTTCCACCAGATCCGCGTCACCCCCGAAACCAAGGACGCGGCCGAGGCGCGCCTGATGGAACTGATCACCGAGACCGGGGCCGAACTGGTGGTTCTGGCGCGCTATATGCAGATCCTGTCGGATCGCTTCTGCGCGGAAATGTCGGGGCGGATCATCAATATCCACCACTCTTTCCTGCCCAGTTTCAAGGGGGCCAACCCCTATAAGCAGGCCTATGGGCGTGGGGTGAAGCTGATCGGGGCGACGGCGCATTACGTCACCGCCGATCTGGACGAGGGGCCGATCATCGAACAGGATACGGTGCGCGTGACCCATGCCCAAAGCCCCGCTGATTACGTCAGCCTTGGTCGCGATGTCGAGGCGCAGGTGCTGGCGCGCGCCATCCACGCCCATATCCATCACCGCGTCTTCCTGAACGGCAATCGCACGGTGGTCTTTCCCGCCTCGCCGGGCAGCTACGCATCAGCGCGGATGGGCTGAAGGCCGGGCGTGGGGGCGGGGCAGGGCGGGCGGACAGCCCCCCGCGCCGCCCGGTGGATCAGACCGGCATCCGGGCGCTGTTGATCGCGGGGATATTGGTGGCGGCGGCATCGGTATTGGCGGCCCGGCGACGACGGCGCGTGCCGGCGGGCTTTTCGGCACCGGCGTGATCATCGATGAAGTCCAGCACTGCCGGGCGGATGTTCAGCCGCCAGCTTTTGCCCGCGAAAATCCCGTAATGGCCCGCGCCGGGTTCCAGGTGCTGGCGCTTTCTGGCCGCGTCCACCCCGGTGCAGAGATCCAGCGCCGCGACGCATTGGCCGGGGGCCGAGATATCGTCATTCGCGCCCTCGACGGTGAAGATCGCCGTATCGGTGATCTTGCCCAGATCGACGGGGCGGCCATTCACCTCGAACCGGTTCTCGGCGATTTCAAGCCCTTTGAAGATACGCTCGACCGTCGAAAGGTAGAACTCGGCGGTCATGTCCATTACCGCCAGATATTCATCGTAAAAGCGGTTATGGCGATCCCCTTCCGAGCCTTCGCCGCGGGCCTCGGCAATGATCTTGTCGATGAAGGCCTTCATATGGGTTTCGGCATTCATGGCGATGAAGGAACTCAGCTGCGCAAGCCCCGGATAGACGCTGCGCCCCGCGCCCTTGTATTTGAAGCCGACCTGCTGGATGACCATGTATTCAAGCTGGCCCATGGTATGGCGGTTGCCGAAATCGGTGACTTCCGTGGCGGCGGCATCGGGGTTGATCGGCCCGCCGATCAGGGTCAGCGTGCGCGGCGCGGCGCGGGGGTCATCCTCGGCCAGAATGGCGGTCGCGGCCAGTGCCAGCGGCGCGGGCTGGCAGACGGCGATCACATTCAGGTCGGGGCCAAGGTGGCGCATGAAATCGACCAGATATTGGGTATAATCCTCGATATCGAATTTTCCCTTGGAAACCGGGATGTTGCGCGCATTGTGCCAGTCGGTGACATAGATCTCGGCATCGGGCAGAAGCGAAACCACGGTCGAACGCAGCAGCGTCGCGTAATGGCCCGACATGGGCGCGACCAGCAGGATCTTGCGCGCCATCGGCTCGCGCCGGGCGACGCGGAAATGCACCAGATCGCCGAAATCGCGGGTCACGACCGGCTCGACATAGACGATATGGTCCTGCCCGTCCGGCCCTGCGATGGGCGGGATGTTCCAGTCGGGCTTGATGACCATGCGCGCGAAGCTGCGTTCGGTGACGCGGCCCCAGGCGCTCATCACGCGGAAGAATGGATGCGGGATCATCGCAAAAGCGGGGTAAGAGGCGATCGCCCGCGCCGAGGCACCCATCCATTCATTGGTGTTGCGGATCGTCTCCATCGCGTCGTAGGAGATCAGTCCCTTCAGTGGCTCTTTGCCCATCCGTCGTCCTGCCCTGCTGCATATGGTGCGGTTTCCCTTGCGGAAACAACGCGCTGTTCGTTTCGGTTCCCGTCTCGGAAACAACCCTTTTTCCCGACCGGCTTGGCGGGTAAGATAGGGCGACAGTAGGGGGGAAGGACCGTCATGGCAAGCGAGGACACACCGAAAATGCAAGGCCGTGGCACGAATGCTGCACCGCAGCGACGGGCCGGGGCGAAACCGGCAGCCACCGGCAGCGACAAAAAGCCCGCGAAAGCGGCGAAACCCGCGCAAGATCCGGCCAAGGCGGCAGCGAAGCCCGCCACGCGCCGGGTGAAAGCCGCTGATAAGCCGGCAGAAGTTGACGTTGCGGCAGGCGCGCCCAAGGCCCGCGCCAAAGCGGCAGGCAGCACGGCGAAGGGGGCCACGAAGCCCGCATCCCGGCCCGCGCGAAGCACGGCCAAGCCCCGCAAGGCGGCTGCTGCAACCGCGAAAAAGCCGGTGGCGAAAGCCTCTGGGAACGCCCCTGCGCCGGCCCGGTCTCTGGCGGATCTGGCCGATGGCATGGCACGCGACGCCGCAGTGGCCCGCATGCCTGCCGCCCCGAAACCCGCCCCGAAGCCTGCCGCCACGCCCGCCCCCACCCCCGCCCCCGAAGCCGGGGCAGGCCAGCCGCAGGAAGAACCGGCCCGCGCATCTTCACCCTTTGCCGAGAACCTTGAGCGGATCGAGGCGCTGACGCAGCGGCTGGCCTCGGCCCTGTCGCGGCGCACGATCCATGATCCGGGGATCGAGGGGCCGGGCGCCGATCTGATGGTCAATGCCGGAATGGCGATGGCCAGGCTCTGGGCCGGGCAGCCGGCGAAAATCCTTGAGCAGCAGGTGAAATACTGGGGCGCGACCTTCGCCCATTACGCCGAGATGCAGTCCCACCTGGCCAGGGGCAAGCTGACCGTCCCCCCTGATGACACACCCGAAACCGACAAGCGTTTCAAGAATCCGCTGTGGCAAAGCCACCCGTTCTTCAACATGATCAAGACGCAATACCAGATCAATTCCAAGGCCATGCGCGATGCGGCCTCGGGGCTGGATATGGAAAACGAGGTGGATCAGCACCGCCTTGGCTGGCTGACCAATCAGGTCATCGACATGTTCGCGCCGACCAATTTCTTCGCCACCAATCCCGACGCGATCGAGCGCGCGCTGGAGACCGAGGGCGAAAGCCTTGTGAAAGGGCTGGAGAACCTCGTGCGCGATATCGAGGCAAACAAGGGCGATCTGGTCGTCAGCCTTGCCGATCGCAACGCCTTCGCGGTGGGCGAGAATATCGGCACCGCGCCGGGCCGGGTCGTGCGACGCGAACGCCTGTTCGAACTGATCCAGTTCTCGCCAAGCACCGATCAGGTTCACGAAACCCCGGTCATCCTGTTTCCGCCATGGATCAACAAGTTCTATATCCTTGACCTGAAACCGGAAAACAGCCTGATCCGCTGGATCGTCGATCAGGGCTATACGCTGTTCGTGCTGTCGTGGAAAAACCCCGATACCAGCTATGCCGAAACCAGTCTTGAAGATTATGTCAGCGCCTATCTTTCCGCGATGGATGCAGTGCTTGAGATCACCGGCCAGCCCCGGCTGAACGCCGTGGGCTATTGCATCGGCGGCACCACGCTTGGGCT
>JAUNTV010000320.1 GCA_030538515.1 Paracoccus sp. (in: a-proteobacteria) | reverse complement strand
CGCAGCTTTCAGGCGGGCAGCGCCAGCGGGTGGCCATCGCGCGCGCGCTGGCGCTGGAGCCGCAGGTGATCGTCGCGGATGAACCCACCTCGGCGCTTGACGTATCGGTGCGCGCGCAGATCCTGAACCTGCTGCAAGACCTGAAGCGCGATCTCGGGCTTGGGCTGGTGTTCATCTCGCATGATATCCAGACCGTGCGCCATATCTCGGACGAGATCGCCGTCATGCGCGGCGGCAGGCTGGTCGAATACGGCCCCGTCGCGCAGGTTCTGGGCAATCCCGCCGAGGCTTATACCCGAACCCTGCTTGAAGCGGCCCCCAGCCTGCTGAAAGCGCCATCTTCGCATATCTCACCTGCATCCTGAGGACCGCAGCACATGACGACCTTTCACGGAATCATTCCCCCCATCGTGACGCCCCTGAACGCGGATGGCACGGTCAATCACGCCGATCTGGAAAATCTGGTGGCGCATCTGATCGATGCCGGTGTTGACGGGCTGTTCCCGCTTGGCTCGACCGGGCAGGTGGCCTATCTGACCGATGCCGACCGGCTGGCCATTATCGAAACCGTTGCCCGCGTGGCAGCCGGACGGGTGCCGGTGATCGCGGGCGCGATCGAGCTGACCGCGCCCCGTGTGGCCGAAGCCGCGCAGGCGCTGCTGGCTGCCGGGGCCGATGCCATCGTGGCGACCGCGCCCGTCTATGCCATCAGCGACGAAGGCGAGATCGCCGATCACTTCCGCCAGATCCGGGGCGCGATCGATGCGCCGCTGTTTGCCTATGACATCCCCGTGCGCGTGCATCGCAAGCTGTCGCCCCGCCTGCTGGTCGATCTGGGTGCCGAGGGCGTGATCACCGGCGTCAAGGATTCCTCGGGCGATGATGTCGGCTTCCGGCGCCTGATCGAGATGAACCGGGCGGCGGGCCAGCCGCTGGCGCTGTTCACCGGGCATGAAACCCTTGTCGATGCCATGGCGCTGATCGGGGCGGACGGGGCGGTGCCGGGGCTGGCCAATGTCGATGCCGCGCCCTATGTCCGGCTGTGGAAGGCCGCGAAATCGGGCGATATCGCGGCCGCCATGGCCGAGCAGGATCACCTTAACCGCCTGTTCGAGATCGTCTTTCTTGCCAGGGGCCGGTCAGGCGATGCGGCGGGCGTCGGGGCTTTCAAGGCGGCAATGGCGGCTTTGGGGCTGATTTCCTCGGACGCGATGACGCGCCCGCTGAAAACGCTTGACGCCGCCACGCTGGAAGGCATCCGTGGCATCCTGCGCGATGTCGGGCTGCTGAAATAGCCCGCCCCTCCGGTCAACCTGCCAAGAGGTGCCCATGACCATTCTCGATCAGATGCGCGGCGGGCTGGTGGCATCGTGCCAGCCTGTGGACGGCGGGCCGATGGACCGGCCCGATATCGTCGCGGCCATGGCGCAGGCGGCGGTGGCGGGCGGCGCGCGGGCGCTGCGGATCGAAGGCATCGCCAATCTGCGCGCGGTGCGGCCCCTTGTCGGCGTGCCGATCATCGGCATCGTCAAAAGCGATCTGGCGGACAGCCCGGTCCGCATCACGGTCAGTCTGGCGGATGTGCAGGCTCTGGCCGGGGCGGGCGCGGATGTGATCGCCTATGACGCGACGCCAAGGCCGCGCCCCGACGCGGCCAGTGCCGTGCTGGCCGCGATTCTGCGCGCGGGCCGTCTGGCCATGGCCGATTGCGCCACCCCCGATGATGGCCGCCGCGCCCTTGACGCGGGCGCGGCGATCATCGGCACCACCCTGTCGGGCTATACCGCCGAAACCGAAGGGCAGGGTGATGGCCCCGATTTCGCGCTGATCAGGGCCTTCCGGGACTTCGGCAGCGGCTTCGTCATGGCCGAGGGGCGCATCAACACGCCCGATCTTGCCGCCCGTGCGATCGCCGCCGGGGCCGATGCCGTCACCGTGGGCAGCGCCCTGACCCGGCTGGAGCATGTGACCGGCTGGTTCGCCTCGGCCATGGGCGCGCGGGAATGACGCTTTCGGGCTTTGCCGTCGATCTGGGCGGCACCAAGATCGCCGCCGCGCGCATCGATGACGGGGCGATCACGGCGCGGCTGCAACACCCGACCGATGCCGATGCAGGCTGGTCGGCGCAGCTTGAAACCCTTGCCGGGATGCTGGACGGGCTTGGCCACCGCTTCGGCGATCCGCTTGGCGCGGCGGTCGCGGGGCGTGTCGATGCGGATGGCAACTGGCATGCGGTCAATGCCGGAACCCTGCGCGCGATCAGCGCCGCGCCCTTGCAATCCGCGATGGAGCAGCGCTTCGGCCCACAATCCCGCGCCCTGAACGATGCCGCCGCCGCCGCCATCGCCGAATCCCGGCTTGGCGCGGGCCGGGGGGTGCGCAATTTCGCCTATCTGACGGTCTCGACCGGGGTTGGCGGCGGGCTGGTGCTTGATGGCCGGCTGATCGACAGCGGCAACGGGCTGGCGGGCCATGTGGGCTTCGTGACCTCGCGCCTGGGCACTGAGCGCTGCGGTTCGGGCCGGATCGGCACTGTGGAAAGCGTGGCCGGGGGGCGCGCCATCGCCGCCGCCGCTGGCCTTGCCGACGCCAAAGCGGTCTTTACCCATGGCGGTTTTGACGCGGTGATCGACCGCTCGGCTGCGGCGATTGCCGGGCTGATCGCCGATCTGACCGCGATCCTGGGCCTTGACCGGGTGGCCATCGGCGGCAGTATCGGGCTGGCACCGGGCTATCTGGACCGGGTGGCCGCGCATCTGGAAACAGAGCCGCCCCTGTTCCGCCCCGCGATCCTGCCTGCCGCCCTGTCACAGGACAGCGGCCTTGTGGGCGCGCTGATCATGGCGCAGGGGATGCGCTGAATCGGGTGCTCCGGCCGGATCGCGACAGGGGGCAAAAACCTCGATTAACATAGTTGAGTTGAGTTAATCCCCGCCGCATAGTCACCCTTGGTTCTATCCTGCGATCAGATTGGGGGCTGCCTTCGCGCAGCCCGGGAGAGGAGTGATTTCATGCCTGCATTGACCCGCCGGACCTTCATCGCATCGGTGCCGCCGCTTCTGGTGGCGGCGCAATATCCCGCATTGGCCGCGCCCGCCTCTCCGCTGGATCTGATCGCCGCCCAGAAAGGCGAACCCGCCATCGTCAGGCTTTACCGCCAGCTTGAGCGACTG
>JAUNTV010000319.1 GCA_030538515.1 Paracoccus sp. (in: a-proteobacteria) | reverse complement strand
CTCTTGCCCGACATAACAGCCCTTGCGGAAATCGACGCCGTTCAGGCGCTCGAACCCCATTTCAAGGATATAGCTGTCATTGGGGATCAGTTCGGCCCCCGCCTCGGGGATCAGATGGGCCACGCGCAGCGCATCCCAATCCGTGGCGTCATCATCGCCCACCCCGTAGCCGCGCCAGCCAAGGGCCGGATCGCGCGGGTCGGGCACGGCACCATCGGGCGCAGGCCCGGTGCCACGGCTGACCACACGCGGATCGGGCGCAATATCCACCTTCGCGCGCAGCTTATACATCGTCAGGCGCTTGAAAAGGTCGTCGGCCTGTTCGGCCGCCACATCCAGAAGCAGCCCGTCATCGCCATCGGGGATGATGAAGAAATCGGCCAGATATTTCCCTTGCGGGCTAAGAAGCGCAGCATAGACCGGCGCGCGGCGCACGTCATTGCTTACCAGCCCTTGCAGGAACGCGACCCGATCAGGCCCGGTCACGCGAAAAAGGCGGCGGTTGGTCATATCGCGCTGTCCCCGAATTGCAGATGCACGAGCGCGGCATAAGGCCCGCCCTGCGCCATAAGCTGGTCATGACTGCCGGTTTCGACAACCCTGCCCGCGTCCAGCACAACGATCTTGTCGGCATTGCGGATGGTGGACAGCCGATGCGCGATCACCAATGTGGTGCGATCCTTGGAAAGTTCGTCAAGCGCCTGCTGCACCAGCCGTTCCGAGGCCGCATCAAGCGCCGAGGTCGCCTCGTCCAGAAGCAGGATCGGCGCGTCGCGCAGAACCGCGCGCGCAATCGCCACGCGCTGGCGCTGCCCGCCCGAAAGCTGCGATCCGCGCGTGCCCGCCGCGCTGTCCAGCCCCAGGGGCAGCGTGGCGGTAAAATCGGCGACATGCGCGGCCTGGGTCGCGCGGCTCAGCGCGGCATCGCTGGCGTCGCGGCCAAGGGTGATATTCTCGCGGATGGTTTCATCGAAAAGCGCCGGCTCCTGCGAGACGACCGAAAACGCATCGCGCAGCGTGGCAAGATCGTATTCGGCCAAAGGCACCCCGCCAAGCGTGATCTGCCCGCCATCGGGATCGGTCATCCGCGTCAGCAGGTTGAACACGGTCGTCTTGCCCGCGCCTGACGGACCCACAAGCGCGGTGGTCTGCCCCGGCTCGGCCACGAAGCTGAGACCGCGCAGCACCTGCGTATCGCCATAAGCCAGCGTCACATCGTCAAAGCTGATGCGCGTATTGTCGGGCGCGGCCAGACGCGGGCCCGAGCGGATGGTGGGCTGCGTGTCGAAGACCTGATAGATGCGTTCCAGACTGGCCGCCGCGACCTGCCACGACCCGGCCAGCCCCCCAAGCCGGCGCAGCGGCTGAAACGCCAGCGACAGCGCCGTGAAAAACGCCATGAAATCGCCGACCGTGCGCTCGCCCCGCGTCACCTCGGCCCCGCCAAGGGCCAGCACGCCGACAAAACCAAGCCCGGTCACGATATCGATCATCGCGGGCACGATGGCCCCGGTCGCGGCAATCTTCACCTCGGCCTGACGGATGCGGTCCACGATGCCCGAAAAACGCGCGCTCTGCTGATCCTCGATCCGGTTCAGCCGCACCGTGCCGATCCCGTGAAGCACCTCATCGATGCGGGTGGCACGGTCGGATGCGTTCTCGCGCAGGCTGCGCGTCTTGCGCCGCACATAGCGCTGCACCAGCACCATGGGCAGGATCAGAAGCGGCGCGCCGATCAGCGCGGCCAGCGTCCACATCGGGTCGATCCGCAGCGCCACATAGAACAGCGCGATCAATGAGACCACATCACGCCCCGCCCCGGTGATGAAAATCTGCCAGATATTCTGAACGGCGCGGGTATCGCCCTGGATACGCTCGATCAGCGCGCCGGGCGGGTTCTGCTGATAGAAGCTCATGTCGAGCCGCATGATATGGCCCAGAAGATCGACCTGCATCTTCGCGGCGACCTTCTGCTGGACCGAGACCAGAAGCCCGCGATTGATCACCGAAGTCAGCGCCCGGATCAGAAAAAGCGAAAAGATCGCCCCCCCTACCCACCACATGGCCGCACTGTCACCGCCGATGAAAACCTTGTCGAACAATGGCTTGAGCATCCAGCTGAGCACCGCCAGCGTTGAGCCCTCGATAATCATGAAAAGCAGCGCGACCGACATGCGCGCCCAGTGCTCACGCAGGTAATCCCGCCAGACCCGCCCGAAAAGAGTGCTTCTTGCCGTATTGTCCATCGGTCGATCTAGCCTGTCACAGCACCGGGCCGCAAGCCGTGCTATTTGCGTTGCAGGATGCGGAAGCCCGCATTCGCGCCCCATCCGGCAAAGGCCGCGATGAAAAGCGACATCAGCCCGTAAAGGAAGGGCTGGTCAAAGGCCATGCGGTAAAGCCAGCGCTCCAGCCCGACCTTTTCCACATCGATGGGCGCGGTATAGGTGTCGACCACGCGCCCGTCGCGCAGAAGGAAGATGCGGGTGCGATAGACCCCCTCGACCAGATTGGCGGGCAGGTGGAAATCGGCGCGAAGCAGGGTCTCCTGCTCCAGCTTGACGCCGCGCGGCTCGACCAGATAGGTGCCATCGGCCATGCGCATGTCGATCATCGCCTCGGTGAATTCGACGGGATCTTCCACGTCGAAGGGCCGCGCAAAGGCACGCATGACGGTGGGCACGGTGATGCGGTAGCGGCTGTCCTCATCCGCGCGCAGGATATATTGCAAGGGCGCGGTCGAGGCGACGGCATAGAAGCTGGGGGCCGAGCCCACGACGACGCTTTCCGTATTCACCCAGATGCCGAAGCGGCGCGCCTTGCGCCGGATGGTGACGCTGCGCGCCGGCCCCTCGATGGTCACGACGACCTGCAACTTGTTGTCGGTGGGCACCGGGGTTTCGCGCTTGATCGCCCCGTAGATGGTGATCAGCGAGCCGTCGAAATTCGTGGTGATCGCCACCTCGTCCGAAGACAGCCCCGCCACCACGGTCTCGGGCCGGGCCTCGGGGGGGGGCGGCTCGCTTGGCGGGCGCGCCATCTCGCCGCGCGGGGCCTCGGGCGAGGGGAAGGACATGATGCCGGGTGCCACCGCCTCGGGCTCGGGCGCGGCCTGCGCGAAACCGGGCAGCATCAGCAGGAAAAGGGCCAGAACCACCCGCATCAGATGATCC
>JAUNTV010000012.1 GCA_030538515.1 Paracoccus sp. (in: a-proteobacteria) | reverse complement strand
GTCCACGTCGCGGAACGCAAGCTGGCTGATGCCAGAGCGCCCCTCGCGGAAGGCTTCCAGCGTGGTGGGCACGTCGACGCCAAGCGCATTGACCGTGCCCATGCCGGTGATGACGACGCGGCGCAGACCGTGGCGCGGGGGGGCCGGGGCCTTCTGCTTGCGCTCACTCATGCTTTGGCGGCCACCAGCTTTTCGACAGCGGCGATGATGCTGCCCATATTCGTGATGTCGAACTCGGATTTCTCGGGCTCATTGGCGTTGAAGGGGATGGTGATGTCGAATTCCTCTTCCAGCGCGAAGATCGATTCGACCAGGCCAAGGCTGTCTATCCCCAGATCGGCGGGGGTGGCGTCATCGCTGACCTGTTCGATATCCAGCATGGCCTGTTCGGCAATGATCTGGCGAATGCGGGTTCTTGTATCGCTCATCTGGTCCTCCGGGGGCCTTTTCGTAATCTGTCAGGTCTTGGATCTTTCCAGCAGATCCGTAACCGTTTTCTGAAGCCGGGCGACAGTCGCGCCCAGGCGCGGCAGGCGGCGGGTCGCGCGGTCCATCTCCATCCGCGTCGTCATCTCGACGGCGGGGTTGCCAAGCACCACCCGCCCGGCGGGCACGCGGCTGAAGATCTTGGTCGCACCGCCCGCGATCACGTCATCGCCGATGGTGATATTATCCGATACCCCGCATTGCCCGGCAAGCACCACCCTGTTGCCGATCACCGATGAACCCGCAATCCCCACCTGCCCGCAAATCAGGCAATCGTCGCCCAGAACGACATTATGCCCGATATGGACAAGGTTATCGAGCTTGGTGCCATGCCCGATCCGGGTCGCGCGGATCGTGCCCCGGTCGATGGTGGCACCGGCCCCGATCTCGACATCATCGCCGATCTCGACCCCGCCGAGCGAATGGATGCGCACCCATTTCTGGGGGGTGAAATCCTCGCGTTTTCCAAGGTTTCTGCGGATTTCCTCGACCCCGGATTCCTCAGGCGTGACAAAGGAAAACCCGTCCGACCCGATCACCGCGCCGGGCTGGATCACCACGCGGTCGCCGATGCTCACGCCGTGCTGGATGCGCGCGCCCGCAAGGATCAGCGCATCGCGCCCGATCCGGCTGCCCCGCGCGACCGAGACATGGCTGGCGATCCGCGCGCCCGGCCCGATCTCGACGCCCGCGCCGATCACCGTGAAAGGCCCGATGGCGGCACCTTCCCCGATCCGGGCCGAGGCGTCGATGACTGCGCTTTCATGGATGCCCGGCGCGATATCGGGGCCGGGATCGAAGCTGCGCGTCAGCCCGGCCATGACCAGACGCGGGCGCGGCGCGAAAATGGCCGCCGCCAGACCATAGGCTTCGGGGTCCATTCCTTCCGCCAGAATCGCCGCCGCGCCGGGCATCAGCCTTTCAGCATATTTCGGTGCCATGGCCAGTGCGATCTGGCCGGGGCCGGCCTGTGCCGGCTCGGCGGCACCGGTAATCTCGCGCGACAGATCGCCCCAGGCGCGCGCGTCCAGAGCCTGGGCGAGATCCTTGATCGTGACCGGCATCGGCCCCTCCTGTTTTTCAGGGGCATATCTAGAGACATGTGCCCGGCTTTGCCAGCCCTGCCCCTGCGCAACGCCGTGCGGCGCGCCTGTGACCCGCCTAGCCGCTGGCCCCGGCCGCCTTCTGCATGGCCGCCCAGACCCCGGCATCGCGCCCGTAGATATCGGGATAGCTGCGCAATTCTCCGTCCGGGCCGGGGATGGTGGTGAAATAGACCAGATGGATCGGCAAGGGTTCCTCGAGCCTGATCCAGCGCTCCTGCCCGGTGGCCAGCACGCGCTTGAACAGTGCCTCGGGGTCGGAACTGTTGCCGCGCAAAAGCTCATAGGCCAGATCGAAGGGCTTGGCCACGCGCACACACCCATGCGAGGCCGCGCGGCTGGAATTGCCGAAAAGCCCCTTGGAAGGCGTGTCATGCAGATAGATGTTCCAGCGGTTCGGGAACATGAATTTCACCTGACCAAGCGCGTTATCCGCCGATGGCTTCTGGCGCAGCGTATAGGGGAAGCTGCGGTCGCTATAGGCGTTGAAGTCGATATTGGCGCGCGGCACGACCCGGCCCTGGCGGTCGACCACATCCAGATGCGACAGCGCGTTGCGGTTCGCGCGCAGGCGCGGCAGATAGGATGCCGCCGCGATCGAGCGCGGCACGTTCCACGACGGGTTGGGCACCACGAATTCCATCACATCGCTGAATTCGGGCGTTTCCCAGTCCTTTTCGGATTTGCCGACCACAACGCGGGTTTCGAAAGTGGTCTGCCCGTTTTCGCGGATCTCGGCCATATAGCTGGGGATATTCACCCAGATCATGCGGGTGTTCAGGTCATGCCCGTTCAGCCAGCGCATGCGCTCCATCGCGATCATCAGCCGGCGCGTCTGCGGCCCGGCGTCCGCGCCGTTAAGCTGCGCCAGCGTTTTCGGCCCGGCCACGCCGTCATCGGGAAGCCCGGCGGCCTGCTGATAGGATTTCACCGCCGCCGCCAGGGCATCGTCGAAAACCTCGGGGGCGGGGCTTTCGGCGGCAAAGCCGATGCTGGCCAGACGCTGGCGCAGATGGGCGACCTCGGGCCCTTGGGTGCCGGGGCGGTAAAGGCCGGGGGCGACCTCGGGGGTGCCGGGCGGCGCGACAAGGGCGGCGGATTTCGCCAGCATTTCCTGCATCTGGCGATAGGCGGGCTGTTGCGGGGGAAGGGCCGCAAGCGCCGCCGCCGGGTCCGCGCCCGTCAGCCCGGCCAGCAACGCGGGCATATCGACCGGCGTGACCTCTCGCTTGTTCATGGAATCGGTGCGCGCCGGATCGACCAGCCCGGTCGAGACATCCCCCGCCCAAAGCGCCAGCACGCGGCCATAGCGCAATTCGGCCGCCACATCGCCCGCGGCGGTGTCGGCCACGCTCAGCCCCGAGATATCGTAGCGCTGCGGCGGCAGCCCGTGTTGGGGCGCGCTGGCAATGGCATCAAGCAGGGCGGCGCGGCGCGGTGCTGCCTCGGGGCCCAGAAAAACCGGTTGCAGCCCATGCGCGCCGTAAAACGCCGCCAGCCCCGGATCAGAGGCGACGGTTTCGGCCAGCTGCATCTCGAAGGCGCTGAAATCCAGCCTGGGCGCGGGATAGGCCGCAGCCAGCGCCGGCAGCGCCACAGACAGGACACATGCCAGCGGCAGGCTGCGCAGCCGATTCGAAAACTTGTTCACCTTTTGACCTCTGCTCGGGCTTTTGAACCACTGTGCCATCCGGGCCGGATATCGTAAAGCAAGGCCCGCGTGCAGCGGCTTCTGCCCCGCAGCCACAGCCCCCGGCAATGCGTATCGGCGGATTCTTGCCGGTTTCGGCGGGAATTCGCAAGGCCGGGAACGAAATGCTTTCGGCACGCAGCATTATGGTGACATATTCTTAAGGAGTTCCGAATAGACAAGGAACGAGCCACCCCGGAGTGGTGCTTAAAGAAAAGCAGGACAGGCGATCAAAAATGACAATCGAACTCACCCGCCGCGGCATTCTGGGTATTTTTGCCGCCACCACCGTTGCAGCAGCGCCGGTTGCCGGCAATGCGTTCGGCATCATCCGTCGCGCCGGCGATTACCGCCGCGTCAGCATGTATTCGCCGCGCACTGGTGAAAGCATCGATACGGTCTACTGGATCGACGGCAAATACATCCGGGACGCGCTGAACGAAATCAACTATTTCATGCGTGACTGGCGCTCGGGCCAGGTGATCGGCATGGACCCGCGCAATATCGATATCGCGGTCGCCTCGCATCGCATGTTGCAGACCAATGAACCCTATATGATGCTTTCGGGCTACCGCTCGCCGCAGACCAATGCGATGCTGCGCGCGCGTTCGGAAGGGGTGGCGCGCAATTCGCTGCACCTGACCGGCAAGGCCGCCGATCTGCGGCTGAAGTCACGCTCGGTCAACCAGATGTTCCGCGCGGCGGAAGCCTGCAAGGCTGGCGGCGTGGGCAAATATTCGCGCTCGAACTTCGTGCATATGGACAGTGGCCCGATCCGCACCTGGGGAAGCTGATCCAGCGCCGCCGCGATCACCTGACAAATGGCCCGCCCCGGTGGCGGGCTTTTTCATGGCGGATCGCCGCGCGGTCTGCTCAGCCCCCGGCTGCCAGTTCGTCGATCACCCGCCGCCAAAGATCGGCGGGCTGCGCGCCGGGCACGACCTGCTGACCGGCGATGATGAAAGTCGGAACCGCGCGGATGCCACGCTCTCGGGCATGCGCCTCGCGGGTCAGCACCTCATCGCGGTCGGCATCGCTCGCCAGCAGGCGCAGCACCATGTCGCGCGCCATCCCGGCACCGGCGGCGATATCGGCCAGAACCTCATGATCCGAGATATCCTTGCCCTCGCGCCAATAGGCCCGCATCATCCCGGCCATCACCCGGCTTTGCGCGCCCTCGATCCCCGCCCAATGCAGCAGGCGGAACCCGTCCAGCATCTGCGGCGCGCGCCCGATCGCGGCCATGTCGATCGCCAGCCCCAGCCGCTCGGCCGCGGCCAGAACCGGGGTCGTGGCCGCGATGACGCCCGCCTCATCGCGGAACCGCGCCCTCATGAAATCGCGGTTATCCATTCCCTCGGGCGGCAGATCCGGGTTCAGCCGGAAAGGATGCCAGCGAATATCGAACCCGTGATCGGGGCGCGATTCCAGCGCAAGATCCAGTTCCGCCTTGCCGATCAGGCACCAGGGGCAGGTCGGATCGGCAAAAATATCCAGCGTGATCATGGGCTTCCCCGCCCCTTTCGCAAGGCTGCGACCCGCAGCGACAAGATATGGAAAAGCCGCGGGGTGACATGCCCCCCCGCGGCCCGTTCAAAACCGCAAAGCGATCAGAGCAGCTTCAGATCCGAGGCGGATTCGCGGCCGTCGCGGCCTGCCTGAAGCTCGAACTGGATTTTCTGGTTGTCCTGAAGCCCGGTCAGACCGGCGCGCTCGACAGCAGAAATATGCACGAAAACATCCTTGCCGCCCGAATCGGGTGCGATGAAGCCGTAGCCTTTGGTGGTGTTGAACCATTTAACGGTGCCAGTGGCCATTCCGTTCTCTCCTTCGAATTTCCCACCCGCGGGTTTGCGGACAGGCCGTGCAGCCCTTTCGATATTCCGGCTGCCCCGTGAAGGGAGGCGGTAGAAAGTCATGCTCACGCATCAACCCTTGAAGCATTGGGTGAAAAACGCAAGCATGAAACTCAACGGAATGTTACCGCAAGATCAATCTTTGATGAAATCGGCGTGATTCAGCGCAGATCGGGGGGCGTGGCCTCGTCCCGAAGTGCCGAAACTGCCTCATCCAGCGCCATCAGCCGGCTGCCATGCTGGTCCAGCCGGCGGATCGAGACGGTCCTGTCCTCGACCTCTTTCATGCCGATGGCCAGAATCACCGGCACTTTGCCCACCGAATGCTCGCGCACCTTGTAGTTGATCTTTTCGTTGCGGGTATCGGCCTCGGCGCGCAGCCCGGCTGCCTTCAGGGCGGCGACCACCTCATGGACGTAATCATCCGCATCCGAAACGATCGAGGCCACGACGACCTGACGCGGCGCCAGCCAGAGCGGCAGCTTGCCCGCGAAGTTTTCGATCAGAATGCCGATGAAACGTTCGAAACTGCCCAGAACGGCGCGGTGCAGCATGACCGGGCGGTGCTTGGCCCCATCCTCGCCCACATATTCGGCCCCCAGCCTTTCGGGAAGGTTCGGGTCGACCTGCAAGGTGCCGCATTGCCAGTCGCGCCCGATGGCATCGGTCAGCACGAATTCCAGCTTCGGCCCGTAGAACGCGCCCTCGCCTTCGAAAATTTCATATGTATGCCCGGCGCGGGTGACGGCATTGGCCAGGGCCGCCTCGGCATGGTCCCAGCTTTCTTCCGAGCCGATGCGCTTTTCAGGGCGCGTGGACAGTTTGATGCGCCATTTATCGAAACCCAGATCGGCATAGACCGCCGACAGAAGCTGGATGAACTTGCGCGATTCACCCTCGATCTGGTCCTCGGTGCAGAAGATATGCGCATCATCCTGCGTAAAGCCGCGCACCCGCATGATCCCGTGCAGCGCGCCCGATGGCTCATAACGGTTGCAGGACCCGAATTCGGCCATGCGCAAGGGCAGGTCGCGATAGGATTTCAGCCCGACGTTGAAGATCTGCACATGGCATGGGCAGTTCATCGGCTTCAGCGCATTGACGGTTTTCTGGCGGGCGTGATCCTCGTCGACCTCGACGATGAACATATGTTCCTGATAGTTTTCCCAATGCCCGCTGGCTTCCCAAAGCTTGCGATTGACGACCTGAGGGGTGTTCACCTCGACATAGCCGTCACCGCGCTGGCGGCGGCGCATGTAATCCTGAAGCGCGACATAGATGTTCCAGCCGTTCGGGTGCCAGAAGATCTGGCCCGGCGCCTCTTCCTGCATGTGAAACAGGTCCATCTCGCGGCCAAGCTTGCGGTGGTCGCGCTTGGCGGCCTCTTCCAGCATGTGCAGATGGGCCTTCAATTCGTCGCGGTTGCGGAAGGCCACGCCGTAGATGCGTTGCAGCATGGGGCGGCTGGCATCGCCAAGCCAATAGGCCCCGGCCACATGGGTCAGCTTGAAGGCATCGGCGGGAAGCTGGCCGGTCGATTGCAGATGCGGACCACGGCAAAGATCCTGCCAGTCCCCGTGCCAATACATGCGCAGCTCCTCGCCCTCGGGGATGCGGTCGATCAGTTCAAGCTTGAATGGCTCGCCAGCGGCTTCGTAATGCGCCTGTGCGCGGGCGCGGTCCCAGACCTCGGTGCGCACGGGGTCGCGCGCGGCGATGATCTCGCGCATCTTCGCCTCGATCCGGCCGAGATCCTCGGGCGTGAAAGGCTCGGCGCGGTCGAAATCATAGAACCAGCCGAAATCGCGCACCGGGCCGATCGTGACCTTTACATCGGGCCAGATCTCCTGCACGGCGCGCGCCATGACATGGGCGAAGTCATGGCGGATGAGTTCCAGCGCCGGGGCGTCATCCTTCATCGTATTGATGGCGATGGACCCGTTCGAATTGATCGGCCATGAAAGATCGATATGCCGCCCGTCAAGGCTGGCCGAGATCGCCTTCCTGGCAAGACCCGGCGCGATGGACAGCGCCACCTCGGCGGCGGTGGTGCCAGCGGGATAGTCGCGCGAATTGCCATCGGGGAATGTCAGGGAAATCTGGCTCATGGCCTTCTCCTCGTCGGTCTGGCGCCCACGGAACGCCCGGTTGCGGGTTTGTCAGGCAGACCAGATGCGCCGGTTTCGGGATACTGTCAACCGCCCGGCCCCATTGCCCCCGGATCATCGGGCGTATAAGGCCACGCTGTCCCCATAAGGAGAAGGCGATGACATCTCCTGCAGAAAGCCCCGCCAAAGCGCCACGCAAACTGCCCCTGCCCGAATTCGTCGCCATGCTGGCGCTGCTTTTTGCGACCGTGGCCTTTTCCATCGACGCGATGCTGCCCGCCCTGCCCCAGATCGCGTCGGATCTGTCGCCCGGCAATGCCAATCGCGCGCAGCTTGTGCTGATGGCCTTCATGGCGGGCATGGGGGTGGGCACGGCCTGCGCGGGGCCGATTTCGGACGCCATCGGCCGCCGGCCCGCGATCATGCTGGGATCGGCGCTTTACATTCTTGCCTCGGCCGGGGCGATCTTTGCCGACAGCCTGTGGTTCCTGCTGGTGCTGCGCTTCGTTCAGGGCATGGGGGCCTCGGGCCCGCGCATCGCGGGAACCGCGCTGATCCGCGACCTTTATGCCGGGCGCGAGATGGCGCGCATCACCAGTTTCGTCATGATGATCTTCATCATGATCCCCGCCGTGGCCCCCGCTTTGGGTGAATTGATCATCAATACCGCCGGAACATGGCGCGCGGTTTTCGCGGCCTTCATCGCCTTCGGGCTGATCGGCGTGATCTGGGTGGCGGCCCGCCAGCCCGAGACACTGCCGCCCGAGCGTCGCGTGCCGCTCAGCCGGAAGCGGCTGATGCTGTCAACCCGAGAGATCCTTGGCAATCGTCAGGTCATGCTTTGTACGCTGGTGCTGACGCTTGGCTTTGCGCAGATGTTCGCGCTGCTGGCCGGTTCCGAGCAGCTTTTCAGCCATACCTACGGGCGCAGCGAAACCTTCACCCGCTGGTTCGCCCTGATGGCGCTGCTTTCGGGGCTGGGGACGATCCTGAACGCGCGCTATGTGATGGTCTACGGGATGCGCGGGATCGCGCAGGCGGCCTATGCGATGCAGGTCGTTTCCTCTGCGCTGGCGCTGCTTCTGGTCGCCAGCGGGGCGCTGCATGGCGATGCGAATTTTTACGGCTTCTTTCTTTGGGCGGTCAGCATCTTCTTCATGGCGGGGGTGACATTCGGCAATCTCAATGCGCTGGCGCTGCAAAACATGCCGCATCTGGCGGGGATGACGGCCAGTATCGTCGCGGCGCTGTCCTCGCTTGGGGCGGTGATGATCGCGGTGCCGGTGGGCATGGCCTTCCGGGGCACGCCGACGCCGCTCATGGCGGCGGCCCTGGTCTGTTCGGCGCTGGCATGGCTGCTGATGGCGCGGCTGCGGGACTGAGCATCTTCTTTGCCGAAAGCTGTCCGGGCGGTTTGCGGTCACTCCGCCCGGTCCAGCCCGAACCGGTCGGGGCGGCTGAAGATCTCGGCCCGCGCGGATGATCGCGCGCGCGCCGCCAGCCCGATCCCCGCCGCCCGCGCCGCCTCGACAGCGGCGGAACTGGGTGCCGCAAGCGCCACCAGAACCGGCGCGCCCAGAAGCGCGGTTTTCTGCACCAGATCGACCGAGACGCGACTGGTCAGGATCACCGCGCCCTGCCCGATCAGCCCGGCCCCATCCTTTGTCCCACGGATCAGCGCCCCCGCCAGCTTGTCCAGGGCATTGTGACGCCCGACATCCTCGCGCAGCGCCACCAGCCCGCGCCCCGGCAGCCAGAAGCCCGCGCCATGGCTGGCCCCGGTCGCATCGCGCAATGCCTGCCCGGCATCCATGGCCGCGACCGCCTGATCCAGATCGGCGGCGCTCAGCACACAATCCCCCTGCGCGGATGGCAGGGCGCGCATCGCCGCCTCCAGCGTTTCGACGCCGCAAAGCCCGCAGCCCACCGGACCCACCGTGCGCCTGCGCCGCGCCAGAAAGCGCTGCCCGGCCTCGGCGCGCAGCCAGATGCGCAGATCGATGCCCCGGTCCACCCGCTCGGGCGTGACCTCGGCGATCTCATGGCCCGAGGCGATCCCCTCGGTCAGCGAGAACCCATAGGCGAAATCCTCCAGATCGGCGGGGGTGCCCATCAGAACCGCCTGCGTGGTGCCGTCATAGGTGATCGCGATCGCCACCTCTTCGGCAAGGGTGACGCTGACCTCGCCCGCTTCCGCCAGCCGGCGCGCCTGAACCGTGACCGTGCTCACCCGTGACCCCCTGACCCTGATCGCACCCCTATGAAACGCGCGCGCCGGGGCGGGTCAAGCCCCTGACATGCTGCCCCGCGCGCCCAGGGGCTTGCCGGAGCCGCCCCCGCTGGCCTAGCATCGGGCAGCCCCCTGACCTGAAAGGACCCGCGCATGTCTCGCCTGCTGACGCTTCTTCTTTTGTCACTTGCCACGCCGGCACTGGCCGATTCCGGCCCCGTCCTTGCAGAGCCGGCCCCTGCCGATGCGCCGCCCGCCGAGACCGCGCCCGCGGAAACGCCCCCGGCTGATCCCGCGCCGGAAACTGACGCCGCGCCCCGACAGGCTACGCCGGAACCGGCCCCCGAACCCACGACACCACCGGCTGCCGATACCCCTGCCCCCGCCGAGGAACCGGAACCCGCGCCAGAGGTCGACCTGCCCGACAATGCCGCCATGGATGAGCCCCGCCAGCCGCAGGAAAACCAGGCCGCCCCCGCTGCGCCCGCCGTCTTCACCCCCTCAGGCGCAGCCGCCCCCACCCGGACCGAACAGCCGCCGCTGGCCTCGGGCATCGCGCTGGAAGGCCCGGCCCGGAACTGATCCCGCGCCCCCCCCCCGCGCTGATCAGAACAGATCGGCGCGATGCGGGTTGATACGGCGCAGATCGCCCCGGCGCAGTGTCAGGCCCTGACGGTCGAAGAAGTCCAGGATCTGGATCGCCACCTTGCGGCCATTGTCCATATGGTCGCGGAAGGCGGGCGCGCCGAACCAGCCGCCGTCCCCCGCCGCCGACAGCGCGCGCGCCAGCGCCGCCATTTCCGCCGTGGTGGCGCGCAGGAAGAAATGGTCCTGCGCGATCTGATCCACCCGGCCAAGCCGCGCGGCAAGTTTCAGCATCTGCCGGATCTCACGCTCGTCACGGCCCAGAGCCCCGGCCAGATCGCGCACGCGGGGCGGGCGGAAGCGTGCCTCGGCCCCCAGAAGCGGGGCGATCTCGGCGAAAAGCGCCTCGTCTAAAGGGCTCATGCGGGGGGTATGGCTGGCAAGGCGGACGAAACCGCCCTCCAGCGCCAGCGTTCCGGCCTGCGCCTGAAGCAGCGCCGCGAAAGCGGGCTTCGGCAGGCGCGGTTGCAGCGACAGGCGCAACGCCTCGCGCCCCATGCCTTGCAGATCGGGATTATCGGCGTGAAAGCCTTCAAGAATGGCGCTGATCTGCCCCAGAAGGTCGCCGTGGCGCGCAGGCGTCAGAGCAAGGCGGGGTAAGGTGCCCAGAATGACGGCATTGCCCGCGATGGCGGCCCCGTCCGGGATGGCGCGGGCGCGAAGAAATTCATCCAGATCAACGTGATACGGCGCAACAGTCAAAAGCGCGGCAAGGGCGTCTGCCGGGTCTGGCCGCGCATGGGCAGCCAGTGCCGCCAGCCGCTCGGGCGTCGCGCGCCGCCGCGCGGGCGGGGCGATATCCAGAACCGTGCCCCCGCCCAGGGTCGCCTCGCCCGAGGGATCGCGCAGGATAAGGCGCGCGCCCCAGCCAAGCGGCAAGGCCCGGTCAAGCACGGCCTGCGCGTAACGCCCACCGCCGGGTGCCGCGCCCAGATCGACCAGCCGGACCCCGGCATGGCCCGCGCCGCTGTGAAGCCGCGCCCTGACGCCGCTGGCAAAAGCCTTTGCCCCCAGCCAGTCGAGCCGCAGATCGACCCGGGCCACCGGCCCGTGCAGGCGCGGATCAAGCGCCATATCGCCCCGGCTGATCTGGTCGCGCGCAGGCCCGGCAAGGTTCAGCGCCACGCGGTCACGGGGCCCGGCCGCATCGGCGGGCTGGTTCTGGCACCGCAGCCCGCGCACCCGCGCCGGCAGCCCGGCGGGCGAGATCAGCACCTGATCGCCCACCCGCACCCGGCCCGACAGCACAGTGCCCGTGACCACCGTGCCCGCGCCCGCCAGCGTAAAGGCGCGATCGATGCTCAGGCGGAAGGCACCGCCCGGCGCGGGCGGGGGCACGCGCGCGGCCTCATCGGCAAGACAGCGGCGCAGCGCCCCGATCCCCTGCCCGCCCTGCGCCGAGACCGCCAGCACCGGCGCGCCCGCGAAGGGGGTCGGCGCAAGCTCGGTCGCGATCATGGCACGCAGCGCATCCAGACGCCCCGGCCCGGCCAGATCGGCCTTGCTGACCGCCACCACCACGCGGGTCAGGCCCAGAAGGCGCAGAATGGTCAGATGCTCGCGCGTTTGCGGCATGATCCCGTCATCGGCGGCCACCACCAGAAGGCCCAGATCGATCCCGCCCGCGCCCGCGATCATGGTATGGATCAGCCGCTCATGGCCGGGCATGTCGACGAAGCCGCTGATGCTGCCATCGCCCAGATCGGTATAGGCAAAGCCCAGATCGATGGTGATGCCGCGGGCCTTTTCCTCGGCCAGACGGTCGGTGTCCACGCCGGTCAGCGCGCGCACGAGGGCGGTCTTGCCATGGTCGATATGGCCGACCGTGCCGATGATCACCGGACCAGCCCCGAAAGGCTGGCCAGCAATTGCGCCCCGTCGCGAAGGCCGCGCAGATCAAGGATCACCGCGCCATCCGCGATCCGCCCGATCACCGGCATCGGCAGCGCGCGCAGCCGCGCCGCCAGCGCCTGGGGGGCGCGCGCGCCCTCGCCGCGGATCGCAAGCCCCGCGCTTGGCAGGGTATCGGTGGGCAGCGCGCCCGAACCGACCTGACTGTCACAATCGCAAAGGTCGACGCGGGCATTCAGCCCCGCCAGCGCGCGGGAAACGGGATCGCGCAGCGTCTCGGCCATGGCGCGGATCTCGGCGCGGGGGCGGGCAAGGGCGCGCAGCGTGGGCAGGCGCTCGATCAGGCGGTCAGGGTCGCGGTAAAGGCGCAGAACGGCGCTGAGCGCGGCGATGCGGATCTTGTCAAGCCGCATGGCGCGTTTCATTGGATTGCGGTTGATCCGCGCGATCAGATCGCCCCGCCCGACGATAAACCCGGCCTGAGGGCCACCAAGCAGCTTGTCGCCCGAAAACGTCACCAGATCCGCGCCCGAGGCGACGGATTGGGCCACCGTCGGCTCGGCCCGCAGCCCGAAACGCGTGAGATCCAAGAGCGAGCCAGAGCCGAGATCATTCAGAAGCGGCAGCCCGGCCTCATGCGCGATGGCGGCCAGATCGGGGGCCGGGACTTCCGCCGTGAAGCCCTCGATCCGGTAATTCGACGGGTGCACCTTCAGGATCACCCCGGTTTCGGGCGTGATGGCGGCGCGGTAATCACGGGCATGGGTGCGGTTGGTGGTGCCGGTCTCGACCAGAACGGCACCGGCACGCGCCATGATATCGGGGATGCGGAACGCGCCGCCGATCTCGATCAGCTCGCCGCGCGAAACCACCGCCTCGCGCCCGGATGCCAGCGTGTTCAGCGCCAGAAGCACGGCGGCGGCATTGTTATTGACCAAGGTGGCGTCCTCGGCCCCGGTCAATTCGCGCAAAAGCCCGCGCAGATGGTCGTCGCGCTCGCCCCGCCCGCCGGTTTCAAGATCGAATTCCAGCGCCAGCGGGTCGCGCATGGCGGCAGTGGCGGCGATGATGGCCTCTTCTGGCAGAAGCGCGCGGCCAAGATTGGTATGCAGCACGGTCCCGGTCAGGTTCAGGCAGGGGCGCAGCGGGTCGGGCTGGTCAAGCGCCGCCCCCGCCCCCGCCAGCACCGCCGCCGCCGCATCCTCGGGCAGCGCGCCACCGGCCAGCAGCGACCGGCGCAGCCCGTCAAGTGCCGCACGGATGGCGCGCGTGGTCTCGGCGCGGCCATGGGCGGCGATCAGGCGCGCGCCATCCGCCCCGTTCAGCAGCCGGTCGACCGAGGGCAGGTCGCGCAATGCGCTCAATAGCCCGTCAGGAAAGGGTTGAACCCGCCCCTGCTCCATGCCGTGGCGCGCATCTGCGCATCCAGACCGAGGCTGGCGATATCATCGGCCATGGCATCGAATTCCGGCACCCGGTTCTGATAAAGGATCTTCACCCAGGCGTGGCATTCATTGCAGACCTCGGCGCGGATATGGGCTTTCTCGGGGTCTTCTTCCAGCGCGCGATAGCCGATCCCCTTGGTCGAGCCGCAGCAAAGACAGGTCACGCGCACCGCGTTCCACGCGGTCGTGCAGGTGGCGCAGCAGGCATAACGCGCACCTTCCTGATGCCGCGTGGCCGTGACCATCGAGACCGAGGGCAGCCCGCCGCAGGCCGGGCAGACACCCGTGCCAACCGGCACCAATGCGGCCCCGTCCAGTGTGGCAGCCAGCCGGGCGGCCACCAGTTGCAAGGCGGCACCGGCGAAAAGCGCGGGCGCGGCCAGCCCCTCGGGCACGCGGTCGCAGGCCAGTTCCCCCAACAGCGCCTGACGCTCGGCCTCGGGCGCATCGCGCAGGGCATGAAGCGCCTCTCGCGCGGGGGCGGGCATGTCGACCGCCTCGGCACGGGTCAGGAAAAGCGCCAGCATCTCGACCATATCGCCCGAGGCGATCATCGCCGCGCGGTCGATGGGTGGCATGTGATGGCTGCGATTGCGCGTGATTTCGGCCGTGCCAAGCCGTTCGGGCGGCGGGGTCGCGGCGGCAAGGGCTGCCTGCACATCCGCCAGATCGGCCAGAAATCGCAGATAGGGCGCCAGCCGCGCGCCATCAGCCAACTGGCGCAGCCGGGCGGCGCGCTGCCGGAAAAGCGCCACGGGATCGGGCAGGCGCGCGAAAACAGGCGTATGGATACCGCTTATGACGGAAGGATCAGGGGGCAGGCTCATCGTGATCAGCAACTCCGGCCCGGACGGGGGCCGGGGTCATTTTGTCGAAGACTGATCCTGACGTCCAGCGACTTCCCGCAGCCATTTGCGGTGATGCTTCCAGGCCCATCCGCCGCTGACCTGCCCGCTTGTCATCGCGCTGATCGTGCCACGTGTCCAGAAGGCCGCATAGACATGCACGATGATGACCAGCACCGCCAGCACCGCCGAGACCGAATGCACCAGCAACGCCCAACGCCGCACCCCGATCGACACGAGATCGGGGAAATACTGCTGCCAGATCATCACGCCCGAGACGACCATCGCCAGCAGCAGCCAGAACATCCCCCAGAACACCATCTTCTGGCCGAGGTTATACTTGCCCAGTTCCGGCAGGCGTTCCTCATGCCCGGCCAGCACCTCGTTGAAATGCCTGGCCCAGACCACATCCTCGCGGCGCATGATATTCAGCCGCCAGAGCTGCAAAAACAGGATCAGGAAGCTGAGACAGGCCAGAACCCCCATGATCGGATGCAGCATGCGCGTGTTCTGCCCGCCGCCGAACAGCCCGGTCAGGAAGAACAGCGAAGGCGAGAAAAGCGCGAACCCCGACAGGATCAGCAGGATGACCAGAACCGCCGTGATCCAGTGATTGATGCGCGTATGCCTTGCATAGCGGCGCACTTCGACCGGTTCGGTGGCAAGGATACGGTCGGAGCTTTCGGAATATTCACGCCGCGCCATCAGGCCTGCCTTTCATCTGCCGCAGGGGGGGCATCGGGGCCCATGATTTCCTCGACCAGTTCCTCGGCCCCGGTCTCGTCCTCGGTGCTGACCGTATTGGCCTTGCCGAAAATGCTGTGCAGCGCCGCGCCGACCGCCGCGATGCCGATGGCGGCAAGGCCAACGGTCTTGGTCGGGCCCTTCCAGGCTTCGACCACATCCGAGATCTTCGGGTCGGCGGGCAGGCCGGAATAGGCCTCGGGGTGGTCGCCAAGGGGCAGCACATACATCACATGCGTGCCGCCGACGCCGGCCGGATCGTAAAGCCGGGCGTTGTCATAGCCGCGCGTCTTCAGATCCTCGACCCGTTCGGCCGCATGCGCCGTCATCTCGGCCTTGGTGCCGAAGACGATGGCCTCGGTCGGGCAGGTCTTGGCGCAGGCAGGCCCCTGCCCGACCGCCACCCGGTCCGAACACAGCGTGCATTTCGACACCACATGCTTCGTCGGCGACATGCGCGGAATGTCGAAGGGGCAGCCCTTGATGCAATAGCCGCAGCCGATGCATTTATCATGGATGAAATCCACGATGCCATTGGTATATTGCACGATGGCACCGGGCGAGGGGCAGGCTTTCAGGCAGCCCGGGTCCTCGCAATGCATGCAGCCGTCCTTGCGGATCAGCCAGTGGAATTCGCCCGTATCGGGATCGTCATATTCCTCGAACCGCATGAGCGTATACATTTCCGCGCTCAGATCATGCGGGTTCACATAGGTCCCGTCATTATAGCCCACCGCCGGATGGGTATCATTCCATTCGATGCAGGCCGACTGGCAGGCCTTGCAGCCGATACATTTGGAAATGTCGATCAGCTTGGCCAGCTTTTCAAGCTGCATCGTCGGCGCAGGCAGATTGGGCGTGGCCGAGGCTCTCATGACGTCACCATCGCCGAAATTCGGGCGAAGCGCCTCCACGGGCGGGTTCGAGATGGCCGTGGTCGGGGGGGGAAGGGTCTCACTGGTCATGCGACAGGTGCCTCCGACGCTTCGATATTGACAAGGCAGGCCTTGGATTCGGGCGTCTCGATATTGGCGTCACCGATGAACACCGTCAGCGAGTTCGGGCCGAAACCCTTTCTCACCGCGCCTACAAAGCCCCAATGCAGCGGCATGCCGATGACATGGACGGTCCTGCCGTCGCAGATCATCGGCTTGATCCGCTTCGTCACGACCGCGCGCGCCTTGATCGAGCCGCGCTTGTTCCAAAGCCGCACCCAGCCGCCTTTCGTGATGCCCCTTTCCTCGGCCAGTTCGACCGAGATCTCCACGAAGAATTCCGGCTGAAGCACCGCGTTCACCCGGTTCTTCGTCGTCCAGTAGTGGAAATGCTCGGTCAGCCGGTAAGAGGTCGCCACATAGGGGAATTCTTCCGAAGTCCCCAGCTTCGCCACATCGGATTCGAACACCCGCGCCACGGGATTGCCGCGCATGTCGGCGTTGAAGACATTGGCGACGGGGCTTTCAAAGGGTTCCATATGGGTTGGGAACGGCCCGTCGCGCATCAGGCGACGCACGAAAAGACGCGAGACCCCCTCGGCGTTCATGATGAAGGGGCCGACCTCGCCGGGCTTTGCCGTGGGCGAAATATCGGGCACGTCATTGCCCACCCAACGCTCACCGTTCCATTCGATCAGCATGCGCGCCGGATCAAGCGGCCGCCCGTCGATGTCGCAGGATGCACGGTTATAAAGCACGCGGCGGTTCACCGGCCATGAGAAGGTCCAGTTCGGATAGATGCCAAGACCAGAGGGGTCGTGATTGTCCCGCCGGGCCATGTTGTTGCCATCCTCATTCCAGCAGCCGGAATAGATCCAGCAGCCCGACATGGTGGAACCGTCATCGCGCAGCTGGCTGAAGTTCACCACCTGCTGGCCGGCCTCGACCAGAACCTTCGACGGATCGGCCGGATCGTAAAGCGTCGTCAGCGCGCGGCCGTTGATCTCACGCGCCAGTTCCTCGGCGGTGGGATCGCCCGGATCGGCATAATCCCACCTGAGATTGAGGATCGGGTCCGGGAAGGCCCCACCCTCGGCGCGGTAAAGATCGCGTATGCGCGTGAATATCTGCGCCATGATCCAGGTGTCCAGCCGCGCCCCTTCCGGCGCGCTTGGTCCCGGCCAGTGCCATTGCAGCCAGCGCCCCGAATTGGTCAGCGAGCCCGCATCCTCGGCAAAGCAGGTCGAAGGAAGCTGGATCACCTCGGTCTGGATGGCGGCGCTGTCCACATCGTTGAAATCGCCGTGGTTTTCCCAGAAACGCGCGGTTTCCGTCTCCAGCGGGTCGATGACCACCAGCAGTTTCAGCTTCGACAGGGCCGAGGTCAGCTTGCCCCGGTCAGGGAAGGCCAGAAGCGGGTTGAACCCCTGGCAAAAATAGTTGGTGACGCGGCCCTCGTTCATCAGTTCGAACATGCGCAGGATATCGTAATTGGCGACATCCAGCTTGGCCAGGTAATGATAGGCCCAGTCGTTTTCCGGCTGCGCGGCATCGCCGAACATCGCCTTCATATGCGAGACCCAGAATTTATTGTAATTCTGCCAGTAGCTTGTCTGGCCGGGCCGAAGCGGTTTGAAGGCGCGGGCGGCGATATAGGTGGCGTAATCGGCCTCACGCTCGGTCGGCTGGTTCAGATAACCCGACAGCAGGTTCGACATCAGGCCCATATCGGTCAGGCCCTGAATGTTGGAATGCCCGCGCAGCGCGTTCATGCCGCCGCCCAGAACCCCGATATTGCCAAGGATCAGTTGCAGCATCGCCATACCGCGGATGTTCTGGCTGCCCTTGGAATGCTGTGTCCAGCCAAGCGCATACATCGAGGTCATGGTCTTGTCGGGGGCCGATGTCTCGCCGATCATCGCCGCGATATGCAGAAACTTGTCGGCGGGCGTGCCGGTGATGCGCTCGACCATCTCGGGCGTATAGGGGTCGACATGGGCTTTCAGCAACTGCCAGACGCAGCGCGGGTTTTCCAGCGTCGGGTCGATTTCGGCAAAGCCGTCCTCGCCCAGGACATATTCCCAGTCACTGGTGTCATAGCTGCGGGTTTCGGGGTCATAGCCGTTGAACAGCCCGTCCGACCAGCCGAAACCATCCTGCACGATGAAGGCGGCATTGGTGTTGTTCCTCACCGAATCCCAGTTGACCTTATCGTTTTCGATCATCCAGCGGATCATGCCCATCAGCCAGGCGATATCCGTGCCGGGCCGGATCGGGGCATAGAAATCGCTGACGGCAGCCGTGCGCGTATAGCGCGGATCGACCACGATCAGCTTGGCGCCGCGATGCGCCTTGGCTTCCGTCACCCATTTGAAGCCGCAGGGATGGGCTTCTGCCGCATTGCCGCCCATCACGATCACCAGATCGGTGTTCTTGATGTCGGTCCAGGAGTTGGTCATCGCACCGCGACCGAATGTTGGGGCCAGACTGGCCACCGTCGGTCCGTGTCAGACACGTGCCTGGTTGTCGAACCCGGCTATCCCCATTCCCTTGACGACCTTGTAGGTCGCCCAGGCGGTTTCATTCGTCGTGGCCGAGGCCGCAAGAAAGCCCGTCGTGGTCCAGCGGTTGACCGGCACGCCGGCCTCGTTGAACTGAACGAGGTTCTCGTCGCGGTCGTCCTTGAGCGCGCGCGCGATCTTGTCGAGCGCTTCTTCCCAGGAGATCGGCTCCATCCTTGTAGCGCCGGGGCGGCGGATCATGGGCTGCTGCAGGCGGGATTCGGATGTCACGAAATCCTTCAGCGCAGCCCCCTTCGGGCAAAGCGTGCCGCGATTGGTCGGGTGGTCCGCATCACCTTCGATATGGATCAGATCCGCCCGGCCATCGCGCGCATCGCCCTTCGAATACATGATGATGCCGCAACCGACCGAGCAATAGGGGCAGGTGTTACGGGTTTCGGTCAGCGTCGCCAGCTTGAAGGGACGGATATGCGCAAGCTCCTGCGCCTCTGCCCCGCCGAATCCAAGGGACCCTAGCGATGTCGCCACGACACCCGCGCCAGCAAGTTTCATAAAACTGCGCCGCGAGAGGTCAATGTTCATTTGCCTCTCCTTTATTGCCTACCCGAAGTTTGGTTTCCCAGCCTCGCCCGAAAGCCGTCGGAAGTCAACGCCGAAGCCCGTAAAAGGCCCGCTATTCCAGCCCGGAGGTCACGGCGGTCATGGCGTGGTAGATATCCGGTTTTCCGGGAAAAAGCGTCTCGACCGGGCGGCCGGCCGCGTCGATTTCCGCGAACCAGCCGCCATGGACATGATCGATGTGATGGCGGTCGAGATGCGACCAGAGCCGGTCCAGATCCGCCAGCCAGCGCTCATCCCCTGTCGCCCTGCGCAGCATATGCGCCGTGGCCACCGCCTCGGCCACCGGCCACCAGAGCCTGCGGCGATTGTCGATGCGCCCGTCCCATGCCAGCGTATAGGCCATGCCGCCTTCGGGCAGCCATGCGTCCTTCATGGCGCGGGTATAAAGGGCGGGCGCGGCCTCCAGCGTCCAATCGTCCCGAGGGTCGTTCCCGCCCACCTCGCGCAGTTCAAGGATCAGCCGCGCCCATTCGATGGCATGGCCCGGCGTGGTGCCGGGCGGGCGGAACATGGGATCGCCTTCGAAAGCGCGGTCGATGCGCCAGTCGGGCGTGAAATGTTCGGGCACCAGCCAGCCTTCGGCACGGGCGTGGGTGTCGATCATCAGCCCCGCGATCCGGCGCGCCATGGCCAGATCCTCAGGGTCGTGCCAGGTTCGGTAAGCGGCGATCAGCGCCTCGGTCAGATGCATGTTGGCATTGCCGCCGCGATAGGCGGGCGGGTTCGTCCAGTCGGCATCGAATGTGTCCGAGACCGCGCCGGGCGGATTCTCCCAGAAGCGGGTGCGGATCACATCCGTCACCATGGCGCGCAGCCGGTCCGCATCGGCATGACCAAGCGCCCCCGCCCCCGCCGCCGCCAGCAGCACGAAAGCATGGCCGTAAGCCTGTTTGCGGCTGTCGACGGGACCGTGATCACCCACCGACCACCAGAAGCCGCCATTCACCGGATCAAGATGCCCGTTCAGCAGGAAGGCCATGCCGTGATCGACAACCGCTTCGGCCCCGGCCAGCCCCAGCCCCGCGGCCTGCGCATAGGAATGGACCATGCGCGTCGTTTCATGCAGTTCGCGCGCCGGATCGGGCAGCGCGCCGCCATCCGCCGCAAGCTTGAAGAACCCGCCCGCCGGGTTGAGCGCGCGGGCGTGAAACGCCGCCAGCCGCGCGGCCTCGGCACGCATCCAGTCGGGTCCGTATCGGCGCATCGCATCCTCCCTTGCGGCTTTTCTGCAAGAAGGGGTTGCCAGTTGCGCCGGAACAGTCAATATGTTTCCCCATACATAACGGAGAGAGAGCCATGCGCACCCCCCTTCTTCTGGCCGCTGTCCTTGGCACCACCGCCCTGCCCGGTCTTGCCGATCAGGTGAATGTCTTTGCAGCCGCCTCGATGAAGAACGCGCTGGATCAGGTCGCGGCGGATTTCAGCGCCGAAACCGGGCATGAGGTGGTCATCAGCTATGCCGGTTCAAACGCCCTCGCCAAGCAGATCATCGACGGCGCGCCCGCCGATATCTTCATCTCGGCCAATATCCCGTGGATGGATGAGGTCGAAAATGCCGACATGATCGCCGAAGGCGCGCGGCGCGACCTTCTGGGCAACCGGCTGGTTCTTGTCGCCCATGACGCAACCGCGCCCGTCGAGATCGGCCCCGGAACCGATCTTTCCGCCATGCTGAGGGGCGGCAAGCTGGCCATGGCGCTGATCGATTCCGTGCCTGCCGGGCAATATGGCAAGGCGGCGCTGGAACATCTGGGGCTCTGGGCTTCGGTCGAAGGGGACGTGGCGCAAGCCGATAACGTGCGCGCCGCCCTTGCCCTTGTCGCCACCGGCGAGGCCCCGCTTGGCATCGTCTATGCCACCGATGCGCAGGCCGATCCGGGCGTGCATCTGATCGGCACCTTCCCCGATGACAGCTACCCGCCCGCGATCTACCCCGCCGCACTTCTGACCGGGGCCGCCGATCAGGCCGACCACGACTTCTTCGCCTATCTTTCCTCGGACAAGGCCGATGCGGTGTTCCAATCCGAAGGCTTCCTGATTCTGGACTAAGCGGATGCAGGACTGGCTTGGACCGCAGGAATGGCAGGCGGTCAGACTGTCGATGAAGGTTTCGCTCTGGGCGGTGGCGGCAAGCCTGCCGCTTGGCATCCTGACGGCCTATGCGCTGGCGCGCTGGCGCTTTCCGGGCCGGCAATTGCTGAACGGGCTGGTGCATCTGCCGCTGATCCTGCCGCCGGTGGTCACCGGCTATCTGCTGCTTCTGGGCTTCGGGCGGCGCGGGCTGATCGGCGCGCCGCTGGCGGAATGGTTCGGCATCGTCTTCGCCTTCCGCTGGACGGGGGCAGCCCTTGCGGCCGCCGTCATGGCCTTTCCGCTGATGGTGCGCACGATCCGGCTGTCGATCGAGGCCGTGGACCCGAAGCTTGAACAGGCCGCATCCACCCTTGGCGCGGGACGCATGGCGGTGTTCGCCACCATCACCCTGCCCCTGATCCTGCCCGGCGTGATCGCGGGCAGCATCATCGCCTTTGCAAAAGCCATGGGCGAATTCGGCGCGACCATCACCTTCGTGTCGAACATCCCCGGCCAGACCCGGACCCTGCCGACCGCGATCTATACCGAGTTGCAGGTCCCCGGTGGCGAGACACAGGCCGCGAAACTGGTGCTGATCGCCTTCGTGATCGCGCTTGGCGCGCTGATGGCATCGGAATGGCTGGGGCGTCTGGTGGCGCGCCGGGTCTCGGGCGCATGAGCCTTTCCGCCGAAATCCGCCATGCCTTCGAAGGCTTCACGCTGGATGCAAGCTTCCGTGCCGGCCCCGGCGTGACCGCGCTTTTCGGCCCCTCGGGCGCGGGCAAGACCACGATCATCAATGCGGTCGCCGGGCTTCTGCGGCCCGATTTCGCGCGGATCAGCACCGACGGGCAGGTGCTGGCCGACAGCGCGCGCGGCATCTGGCTGGCCCCCGCGCGCCGCCGCATCGGCTATGTCTTTCAAGAGGCGCGGCTTTTCCCCCATCTTTCCGTGCGCGGCAATCTGGCCTATGCGCGCCGCTTTCTGCCGCGCGCCGACCGCCCCCCGCCCGCGCGTCAGGCCGAGGTGGTCGATCTTCTGGGCATCGGCGCGTTGCTGGATCGCCGCCCCGGTGCGCTTTCGGGGGGCGAACGCCAGCGCGTGGCGCTTGGCCGCGCGATCCTGTCCGCGCCGCGTCTGCTGCTTCTCGATGAGCCGCTGGCTGCGCTGGATGCCGCGCGCAAGGCCGAGATACTGCCCTATCTGGAAGGGTTGCGCGATCTTGGCCTGCCGATCCTTTATGTCAGCCATTCCGCGGCCGAGATCACCCGGCTGGCCGGCCATGTGGTGATGATCGAGGAAGGCCGCGTCATCGCCGCAGGCCCGGCCGAGACCGTCATGTCCGACCCCGCCAGCGCCCGCGCCCTTGGCAATGAGACCGGGGCGCTTCTGCCCGCGCGGGTCTCTGGCGCAGAGGAAGACGGGCTGAGCCGCCTTGACACCCCGGCCGGTCCGGTCTGGGTCGCGCGCCTCGGGCTGAAGCCGGGCAGCACCCTGCGCCTGCGCATCCTCGCCCATGAGGTGATGCTGGCCACCGAACGCCCGAGTGCGATTTCCGCGCTGAACGTGCTGGCCGGCAGCGTCGAGGCGATCGAACCCCAACCCGGCGGAAGCGTGCTCATCCGGGTGGCGCTGACGGGCGAGGCGGCCCTGCTGGCACGCATCACCGAACGCTCACGCCGGCTGCTGGACCTGGCCCCCGGTCGTCCCGTCCATGCGATCCTGAAATCCGTCGCCATCGCCGATCTGTCGCGCGGCTAGAGGCGGGCAACCGCCCCGCTCGCCACGGCGGCCTCGGGTGGTGGTCATGGAAATCGCTTGGGAAACCGGGGTTTCGCGCCCAACCCGCCGCCCCGGCCGCCAGATCGGCATCGCGCCGCAAGTCCTGGAATTTGCCTGGAAAAACCAAGGGCGCGAGGCCAGCCCCCCGCGCCGGTAGCAAGATCAGCCTCGCGTCGCAAGCAAGGGGATTTCCTTGGGAAAGCCAAAGGGCAAGGCCAGCCAACCGCCCCGGTCGCCAGAGCGGTCTTGCGCCGCAAGCAAGGGGTAGTGCTGGGGAAAGGCTGAGAGGGTAGCCCGTTCCCCGCCCCGGCCGCCAGAACCGTCGCGCGCCGCAAGTGACGGATAATGCTAGGGAAAAATGGCGCGAAAGCCAGCACCGTCCTTTTTTCTCAGCAAATCCCCGCGCCGCGACGCGAGGCCATTGCCCCGGTCCAAGAGCCCCCGCAACGGCCTGCGCGAGGGCGCCGGATGTCAGGCGTTGAACAGGAAATGCAGCACGTCGCCGTCCTTGACCTCATAGGTCTTG
>JAUNTV010000318.1:2040-3210 GCA_030538515.1 Paracoccus sp. (in: a-proteobacteria) | reverse complement strand
AGATCGTGAACGAAGAACAGCAGCGCGCCGGCCATATTCCGGTCCTGATGCCCACGATCCAGTCGGCGGAATTGTGGCGCGAGTCGGGTCGTTATGACGATTATGGCGACGAGATGCTGCGTATTACCGACCGCCAGAAGCGTGAAATGCTGTTCGGCCCCACCAACGAAGAGATGATCACCGACATCTTCCGGGCGCATGTGAACAGCTACAAGGATCTGCCACTGACGCTTTATCAGATCCAGTGGAAATTCCGTGACGAGATGCGGCCGCGTTTCGGCGTCATGCGCGGGCGCGAGTTTCTGATGAAGGACGGCTATAATTTCGACCTCACGCGTGAGGGGGCGCTGCACGCCTATAACCGCCATCTGGTCAGCTATCTGCGGACTTACGAACGCATGGGGTTGCAGGCGATCCCGATGCGCGCTGACAGCGGCCCGATCGGCGGTGAGGATACGCATGAGTTTCTGGTTCTGGCCGAAACCGGCGAATCCGAAGTGTTCTATGACAGCCAGATCACCGATCTGCGCTTCGGTGACCGCCAGATCGACTATGACAGCGCCGAAGAATGCCAGGCGGTGCTGGACGAGTTCACCAGCCGCTATGCCCGCACCGATGAAACCCATGACGAGGCGGTCTTCGCCCAGATCCCCGAGGAACGCCGCCGTTCCGCCCGCGGCATCGAGGTGGGCCAGATCTTCTATTTCGGCACCAAATATTCCGAGCCGATGGGGGCCACGGTCGTCGGCCCCGATGGTGCGCGCACGCCCGTTCACATGGGCAGCCACGGCATCGGTGTCAGCCGCCTTGTCGGCGCGATCATCGAGGCCAATCATGACGACAGGGGCATCATCTGGCCCGAGGGCGTGACGCCTTTCCATGTCGGCATCGTCAACCTGAAACAGGGTGACGCATCGGTCGACAGCGCCTGCGAGGCGCTTTATCGCGAATTGACCGCCAGGGGGCTGGAGGTGCTTTACGACGACCGCGACGAACGCGCGGGCGCGAAATTCGCCACCATGGACCTGATCGGCCTGCCCTGGCGCATCACCGTGGGGCCGCGTGGCTTGCAGGCGAACAAGGTCGAACTGACCTCGCGCCGGACGGGCGAGGCCGAGGAAATGGCCCCTGCGGATGTGGTGGCGCGGCTGGTGAGCATCTATCAGCCGG
>JAUNTV010000318.1:0-2030 GCA_030538515.1 Paracoccus sp. (in: a-proteobacteria) | reverse complement strand
CTCTGCCCCGGACCCCGAGGTATTTGCCGCACTGATGAGAAAGGGGGGCGTTCAGCCGCCCGTCAGGCGGCGGGTGAATGCCCGGATTTCGTCCTGATCGGATTTCAGCGATGCGAAAAGCGTGGCCTGACTGGCATGGATCAGCGCATCGGGCAGGATTTTCAGGTGATTGGCGCGCAGCGTCTCGCCCGAACTGGTGATGTCGGCGATGGCCTCGGCGGTGAGATTGGCGACGGTGCCTTCGGTCGCGCCCTGACTGTCGACAAGCTGGTAGTCTGCGACTTCATGGGTGGACAGGAAGGCGCGCACGAGGCGGTGATATTTCGTGGCGATACGCAGGCGGAAATCGTGATCGGCGCGGAACTGCCGGGTGATGGCGGCGAAATCGTCAAGGTTTTCGCAATCGCGCCAGCAGGCGGGCACGGCAAGGACGAGATCGGCGTGACCGAAGCCCATGGGGGCGATTTCGGTCAGGTCGCTGCGCCAGCCGGCCAGCTTCTCGCGCACGAGATCCGAACCGGTCACGCCCAGATCGATCCGGCCCGAGGCGAGTTCGCGCGGTATTTCGCTGGCCGAGAGCAGCACGAGGCCGAGATCCGCCCCCGTCACCCGCCCCGCATATTCGCGGTCCGATCCGCTGCGCGACAGCGTGACACCGCGTTCACTGAACCAGCGGAAGGTGTCTTCCATCAGCCGCCCCTTGGACGGCACGCCAAGTTTCAGCATGATGCCTCCAGTTCCGCGATGAGGCCGGGGCGGATGATGCCGCCCACTGCGGGGATGGTGCGCGCCGCCCCCGTCATCGCGCCAAGCTGCGCGGTCAGCGCGTCATAGCGCCCGCCCGAGGCGACGGGCGGCCAGTCGGGGTGGTCGGGCGCGGTGAAGGTGAAGGTCATGCCGTCGTAATATTCCATGGTCTCGCGGCCATGGCTGGCGGCAAAGCGGATGGATGCGGGGTCGAGCCCGCGTTCGGCAAGCTGGTTCAGGCGCTGCGCCAGGCGGGTGACGGCTTCGGAGATGGCGGGGATGTCCTGTGCCAGATCGCGCAAGCCGGCAAGCGCCTGCGGGGCCGGGGCATCGATGGCGAAAAGCCGGGTCAGCCTGTCGATCCATTCGGGCGGCAGCGGCACCTCACCGGGTTCGGCTGCAAGCAGGGCAAGGCGGGCTTCCAGTTCGTCAGGGCCGCGCAGCCCGGTCCATGGCGCGGCCGAGGCGGGGAAATGGCGCGGCGTGACGGGGGCGGAAAAGCGCTTGAGCAGGCGCGAAAACCGGACGGGTCGCCAGATATGATGCAACAGCGCCGCCTTGCGCGGGGGTGAGACGGGCAGGGCAGCCACCGCGTCCAGCAGGATATCCATATCACCCATGGTCGAGGCCAGCCGGTAGGGGGCCAGCAGGCGGTGGAACAGGGCAAAAAGTTCCGCATCCGAGGCGGGGTCGCGGGCGAAAACCTCGAACCCCGCTTGCAGATATTCATTGTCGCGCGGATGGGGGGGGCGGGTCTCGCCGTGATCCTGCTTGCGGAATACCTCGCCCAGATAGCAGTAGCGCGCGGGCTCGGCACCGGTTTGCATATGCATGCGCACTACTGGCACGGTGAAATCGGGGCGCAGGACGACCTCGCCCCGAACCGGGTCAGAGGTGACATAGGCGCGCGCGCGGATATCCTCGCCGTAAAGGTCAAGAAGGGTGGCCGCGTCCAGCAGGATATCGGGGGCCACCTCGGTCGCGCCGGCCGCGCGGAAGGCGGCCAGAAGGCGCTGCCCGATGGCCTGCTTGGCGGATTTGGTCACCATGGGCGGCGTCACGGCCGGGTGCCCCGGATGCGGTCGCTGATTTCGCACAGGATGCCCAGGGCGACGGAGCAGAGGACCACGTAGAAGCCCCGATCGACAAGCGCGCCTGCGTTTCTGGCGGCAAAATATTCCCGTGCGATTGCCTGATCCGTGGCCATGCTATCGCTGAGAAATATGATCAGAAAACCCAGGCCGAATTGCAGCAGCCCAAGGAAGAAGCCGATATAGGCCATC
>JAUNTV010000317.1 GCA_030538515.1 Paracoccus sp. (in: a-proteobacteria) | reverse complement strand
AGGATACCCATCTGGCGGGCGGCCTGCGCGATGATCGGGGCAGCGCCCGTGCCGGTGCCGCCGCCCATCCCCGCGGTGATGAAGCACATATGCGCGCCTTGCAGGTGGTCGACGATATCTTCGATCGTTTCCTCGGCGGCGCGGGCACCGACTTCGGGCTTGGCACCGGCACCAAGGCCTTCGGTGACTTTCGGGCCAAGCTGGATGCGGCTTTCCGATTTCGACTGCTTGAGCGCCTGCGCATCGGTATTGGCAACCACGAACACGCAGCCCTCAAGCTGCTGCTCGATCATGTTGTTGACAGCGTTCCCGCCCGCCCCACCGACACCGAACACGGTGATGCGCGGCTTGAGGTCGTCGTCATCGTTCATCGTCAGATTGAGGTTCATGCTGTCCGCCTGTTTCTTTTTGCTGGGTTGCGGGTCTCTTGCCCGACCGAATCCGCCATATAAGCGGAACTGTAACCGAAGGCCCTGCCCATCGTCACCCGAAAAACACGTCTGAGACGCAAAATATTGTGGGTTATCCATGGGCTGCCGGCGGTATATTGCCGACAACGCATCATCTAGCGGGGGCGGGCATCGCCCCCACCATCAATGTTTTCAACCGCCTGTCACCAGTTGTTGCGAAACCAGCGATAGGCGCGGCGCAGGCTGCGACCCGGATAGTTCTCGGCGGGCATTTCGAAATCCCACCATTCGTCCTGCGGATGGGCCGCAAACAGCGCCAGCCCCACGGTCGAGGCGAAGTTCGGCCCGGTCAACTGATGGGGCAGCCCGTGGATGCGCAAAGGCCGCCCGATGCGCACATTGCGCCCCAGCATCCGCGCCGCCAGCCCGTCAAGTCCGGGGATCTGGCTGCCGCCACCGGTCAGCACGACCTGCTGGCTTGGCATGTGGTCAAAACCCGCCGCGTCAAGAATGGCCGCGACCTCTTCCAGAATTTCCTCGACCCTCGGGCGCATGATGCCGATCAGATCGGCGCGGCTGACGGTGCGGCGGTCGGCCTCCCAGTCGCCGGTCTCGCCGCCAAGCTCGATCAGATCGCGGTCGTCGCGGCCGGTTGCCTCGACCCCGCCATTCAGGGTCTTCAGGCGCTCGGCGGCGCTCATGGTCACTTTCAGCCCCTTGGCGATATCCTGCGTGACCAGATCGCCACCCATCGGCACGGCATCGGCAAAGATCATGTGCTTGCGCACGAAGATCGACACGCCGGTCGCGCCCCCGCCCATATCGATACAGGCCGCGCCCAGTTCCTGCTCATCCTCGACCAGGGACGACAGCGCCGACATATACGCGCCCGAGGCGACGCCTGCCAGTTCCATATCGCAGCGCCGGATGACATGGATCAGATTGTCGATGGCATCGCCGTCCACGGTCAGCACATGCATGTCGACGCCCAGTTCCTGGCCGGAATGCTCGCGCGGGTCCATCAGCCCCGAACGCCCGTCGATCATGAAATTCACCGGCTGCGCATGCAGCACCTGCCGCCCGCGCCCGAAATCGGGCACCTCGCAGGATGCCAGCACATGCGCGATATCGCCCTGCCCGACCTTGCCGTTCTTCAGCGGGATTTCCCCCGCCAGCCCGTAGGATGCGGGCCGCGCGCCGGAAATGCAGGCAATGGCGTGATCCACGCGCACCCCCGCCAGCTTCTGGGCGGCCTGAACGGCGGTGCGGATGGCGCGCTCGGTCTCGGCCATGGTCTCGATCTCGCCGAAGCGCACCCCGCGCGAACGCGTCGTCGCCGCCCCGATCACCCGGAAATTCGACTGGCCCGCCATCGGGCCCACGCCATCGGCTTCGCGATAAATGCCGGGGCCGTCGAATTGCAGCACGAAACACGCGACCTTGGAACTGCCGATATCCAGCACCGCCACCACGCCGCGCTGCAAGGCAACCTGACGCATGTTCCGCATGGCGCGCTGCTGCTGATAGATATCCCGTGTCATCCGTTACCCCCGGCCCTGCGTGTCTTGTTCGGCCACTTCCTTGCCATCAGGCCCCAGAAGCGGCCGCCCGCGCTGCGCCCGGATCCTGTTTTGCGCCTCGATCCCGATGCGCGCGGTGGGCCGCGTGCCGTCGCGCAGATCAACGATGGTCACATCCCGGCCCAGAAGATCCTCGGCCTGATCCAGCGCGATCAGGCGTTCCAGCGCGGTCACGCCGCCCTCGGCGGGCAGAAGGATGCGCTGCCCGCGATCCAGGACCACATCCCAACGCCGCTCTCCCACGCGCTGCAAACCACGCAGACGCGGCAGCAGGGGGCCAGCGGCGGCGAAGATACGCATCGCCTCGGCACTGGCCTTGTCGGCACCCTCGCCCGCGATCAGCGGCAGTTCGGCACGAACCGAACGTTCCGTCACCGAGGCGACCCGGTGGCCCTGATCGTCCAGAAGCTCGATCCCGCGGGCATGGCGCCACAGCAGCACGGGCTGGCGCTCGACCACGCGGGCGGCCAGCACGCCATCGGGTTTGATGCGCAGCTCGACCTCCTTCACGGCATCGAGCATCAGGATGTCGCGGCGAAGCTGCTCAAGGTCGATATCGAAGCTGGATGCCGGCAGATCGACGGGCAGCATCATCCGCAGCGCCCGGTCGACCGGCCCCGAGGCCCCGTCGATGGTCATCATGCGCACCATGAACTGCTCGCGGTTCTGAACGGCCTGCACCATGCCGCTCAGCCCGCCCGCCAGACTGGCGCGGCGGCCGTCATCCGACAGCCACACCAGCAGCGTGAAAGCCAGCAGAAAGGCCGGAAGCCCCACCCGCGTCAAACGCCGGAAAGCCGGGGTCAGCCACATCCGATGCAACCGGTAAGCCAGCCGCGAAGGCGCCGGATCGCGCTTTGGCCGGCTTGCCGGCTGCTGCGGGCGCGGCCAGCCCTTGCGGGGCGGCGTCGGCTGGGGCGAAAAACCCTGCATATGGTCGCGCTCTATGCCCTGCATAGCGCATCCTCGACCAGCCAACGGCACAGTTCGGGGAAGGTGATGCCCGCATGGGCCGCCTGTTCGGGCGCAAGCGACGTGGGCGTCATGCCGGGCTGGGTGTTCGTCTCAAGCAGATACAAACCGGCCAGACCACGGCTGTCATCCCAGCGGAAATCCGTGCGGCTCAGTCCCGTGCAACCAAGCGCCCGATGCGCGCGCAGCGCATAGTCAAGGCAAGCCTCGGTGATCTCGGGCGGCAATTCGGCGGGGATCACATGGCGCGAGCCGCCCA
>JAUNTV010000316.1 GCA_030538515.1 Paracoccus sp. (in: a-proteobacteria) | reverse complement strand
GGCTTTGCCGCCCGGCCAGATAGACCATGCCCGCGCCCGCGCCGCCGCCGGTGAAGCCGATATCGGTCATCAGCGCCTCGCCCGGCCCGTTCACGACGCAGCCGATGATCGACAGGCTGATCGGGGTCTTGATATGGTCCAGCCGGGCTTCCAGCGCCTCGACGGTCCTGATCACGTCAAACCCCTGACGCGCGCAGGACGGGCAGGAGATGATCTGAACGCCCCTTGTGCGCAGGCCAAGCGATTTCAGGATCTCGAAGCCGACCTTCACTTCCTCGACCGGATCGGCGGACAGGCTGACGCGGATGGTATCGCCGATGCCCGCCCAAAGCAGATTGCCAAGCCCGATGGCCGATTTCACCGTGCCGCCGCGCAGGCCGCCTGCCTCGGTGATGCCAAGATGGATGGGGGCATCGGTGATCTCGGCCAGTTGCTGATAGGCGGCGGCGGAAAGGAACACATCCGACGCCTTCACGCTGATCTTGAATTCGTGAAAATCGTGATCCTGCAACAGCTTGATATGATCCATGCCGCTTTCGAGCATGGCATCGGGGCATGGCTCGCCGTATTTTTCCAGAAGGTGGCGTTCCAGAGAACCGGCATTCACCCCGATGCGGATCGAGCAGCCGTGATCCCTGGCGGCGCGCACGACTTCGGCCACGCGGGCGGCATCGCCGATATTGCCGGGATTGATGCGCAGACAGGCGGCGCCGGCCTCGGCGGCCTCGATGGCGCGTTTATAGTGGAAATGGATGTCCGCCACGATCGGCACCGGGCTTTCGCGGCAGATTTCGCGCAAGGCCCGCGTGGTCTCCTGATCGGGGGCGCTGATACGCACGATATCGGCCCCGGCATCGGCGGCGGCGATCACCTGCGCCAGCGTCGCGCGCACGTCATGGCCATCGGTATTGGTCATGGTCTGCACGCTGATCGGCGCATCGCCGCCCACCGGAACGTTGCCCACCATGATCTGGCGCGACTTGCGCCGGGCGATATCGCGCCATGGCCGGATCGGATTATGCGTCATCTCGCGCCCTCATGTTCATCCGCCCCCAGATAGACATTCGCCGGGCGCGCGGCAAGTTCACCCCGGCTGGGACCGCGCCGGCGTGACGGGCAGGATCACCGTGAAGCGCGAACCCTCGCCCGGTGTCGAGGTGATGCGCAGCTTGCCGCGATGGCGGCTGGTGATATGCTTGACGATGGCCAGCCCCAGCCCGGTGCCGCCCTTCGCGCGCGAGCGGTGGTTGTCGACGCGGTAGAAACGCTCGGTCAGGCGCGGCAGGTGGCGTTCGTCGATGCCCTCGCCCCGGTCGATGACCGAGACCGCGCAGGCCGGGCCGCGCAGGCTGGCCTCATGCGCGATATGCTCAAGGCGAAGCGTGACCTCACCGCCCGCGCCGCCGTATTTCACCGCATTCTCAAGCAGGTTGTGAAACACCTGCGTCAGCTGATCGGGATCGCCATCGATCATCACGGGCTGGGTGGCACCTTCGACGCTGATGCGCACCTGCTGCGCCTGCGCCTGCGGTGTCAGCGTCTCGGCCGCGGCGCGCACCAGCCGCGCCAGATCAAGGCGCTGCGCGGGGCGGCGGCGTTCTTCGGATTCCACGCGGCTGAGCGACAGCAGATCCAGCACCAGACGATTCATGCGCGCGGCCTCGGTGGCCATGATCTGCAAGAAGCGCTCGCGCGCGGCGGCATCGTCACGGGCAGGACCGCGCAGGGTCTCGATGAAGCCGATCATCGCGGTCAGCGGCGTGCGCAGCTCATGGCTGACATTGGCGACGAAATCGCGGCGCAGCCGGACGGCTTCCTCGATGCCCGAGGTGTCTTCAAGCACGATCAGCGCGCCCTGCCCCTCGGCCACCGGCAGGGCCGATACCGTGACCTCGACCGGCACGTCGCGCCCCCGCGCGGAAATCACCACCCGGCCCCGATACCCGCCCGAGGCCACGCTGGCCAGCGACGGGTCGGGGGCGGGCGCATTATGCAGCGCGGGATCAAGCAGCGCATCCACCGCCTGAACGATGGCGGGATGGCGCAGCACGGTGACGAAGGGGCGGTCGCTCAATGCCTCGCCCAGAAGCCGTTCGGCGGCAAGATTGGTCCCGAAGATGCGCGCCGAGGCATCCACCGCCAGCACCGGCACCGGCAGTGCCGCGATCACCTGCCGGACAAGCGCTACATCCACGTCAATCGATCCGCTTCAGCCCGGCGCGGAAACGCGCCGCATTCTCGCGGTAGCGCGCGGCCGAGGCCGCCAGCCCCTCTTGCGCGGGCGCGTCCAGTTCGCGCACCACGCGCCCCGGCGCGCCCATGACCAGCACGCCCGGCGGGATCTCCTTGCCCTCCGAGATCAGCGCCGAGGCCCCGATCAGGCTGCCCGCGCCGATACGCGCCCCGTTCAGCACCGTGGCCCCCATGCCGATCAGCGCATGCGCCCCGATCCGGCAGCCATGCAGCATGGCCCGGTGCCCGACGGTGACGCCTTCCCCGACAAGCAGCGGAAAGCCCGGATCGGTATGCAGGCAGCACAGATCCTGCACATTGCTGCCCCGCCCGATGCGGATTTCCTCATTGTCGCCGCGCAGCACCGCGCCCCACCAGATGCTTGCGCCCGGCTCGATCACCACGCGCCCGATGATCTGCGCATCGGGTGCCACGAAGGCATCGGGCGCGATTTCGGGTGCGATCCCGTCCAGTTCCCAGATCATGCGCGCTCTCCCTCCATCAGCCCGCGAACGAATGTGCCAAGGCTTTTCTGCCTTTCACGCCTGAGCCTTTCGGCGGTCAGAATCGCGACCAGGCGGGTGAAGCTGGTCTCAAGATCGTCATTGACCAGCACGTAATCATATTCCGCCCAATGCGAGATCTCGGCCCGGCTTTCATCCATGCGCGCGGCGATGACCCCCGGCGCGTCCTGCCCGCGCGCGATCAGCCGGCGTTCCAGTTCCGCCAGCGAGGGCGGCAGGATGAAGATCGAGACCACATGCGGCCCCAGGGCCGATGCCCGGATCTGCTGGCCGCCCTGCCAGTCGACATCGAAGATCGTGTCGCGCCCGGCCTGCATGGCGGCCTCGACGGGCGCGCGGGGCGTGCCGTAGAGATTGCCGAACACCTCGGCATGTTCCAGCATATCGGCGCGCGAAAGGCGGTCGGCGAAATCCTGGCGGGTGATGAAATGGTAATGCGTGCCGTCGACCTCGGCCGGGCGGGGGGG
>JAUNTV010000315.1 GCA_030538515.1 Paracoccus sp. (in: a-proteobacteria) | reverse complement strand
CCTGATTTTCGCTGGCGAATCCCATCACGCGCTCGACGCCGGCGCGGTTATACCAGCTTCGGTCGAACAGCACGATTTCACCGCCCGCAGGCAGATGCGGCACGTAGCGCTGGAAATACCATTGTGATTTCTCGCGGTCCGATGGCGCGGGCAGGGCCACGACGCGGGCCACGCGCGGGTTCAGGCGCTGCGTGATGCGCTTGATCGCGCCACCCTTGCCTGCTGAATCGCGGCCCTCGAAGATGACGACGACCTTTTCCTTGTAATGGCTGACCCAATCCTGAAGCTTGATCAGTTCCGATTGCAGGCGCAGCAGGTCGCGGAAATACTGCTTGCGGTCCATCTGATCGGGATGGGTATCGCGGTAGATCTGCTTGATTTCCTGGCTGAGAATGGCGTCATCCAGTTCCAGCTCGTAATCCTCGTCAAGCGAATCGAGAAGCTCGGCCTCAAGCCAGTCGGGGGTTTCGTCGTCCATCACATCCTCCGCGTAACGTTCCTGATATAAGCGTGAAATGTAACGGCTTCATAGCGCGAACCACGCCCGCCCGCCGGGGGCGGGGCACGCTTCGGCTATCGGGCTTCCAGCGCCGCGCGAAGGCCCGTCAGATCGGCGATATCGGCGTTGACGGCCAGATCGGGGTAGTCCTCGTTCACCGACCACGCGCCGGTTTCGGTGTCATGGCTGAGGATCAGCGCACCCCGGAAGGTCATGCCGGGACCGCTTTCGAAATCATAGATCAGCCCCAGAGCATGGGGCAGGGGGATGGGGCCTGCCGCGACGAAGCCGACGCAGGACAGCGTTTCCGTCTCACCCGCGCCCACGGTGATGACGCGCTGCGCGGGCGCATGGCCATCGTCGATATCGACCGCGCAGCCGGTGGCATTGGGCATCAGCTCGCCTTGCGGGTGGGCTTCCAGCGTGACGGGGGTGATGACCAGAAGTTCGGGCGCTTCGGGGGGGCGAAGGCTTTCGGCTGCGACGGGCGCGCTCAGGGCCGAGACCACAGCCACCGCGCCACCAAGCGCGGTCGTCAAATCTTGCAGGCGCATGTCGCTGCTCTCCTTCTCATGAGGTCCGATTGGCTGCCTTTGCGCTGATCAGCCGGTCATATTCGGCTTTCATCTTTCCGTCATAGTCGTTCTCGGCATAGGCCGGCCCGTTATAGCGCCGTGCGAATGCTGCCCAGTTCCTGTTGATGATGGCGTTTTTCATGCCGCTTTCGCTGCCCACATGGGCCACGAAAGCGGCCAGTTGCCGGGATTGCGATCCGATCATGGCATCGACAAAGGCCGCCACGCTGGCATAGCCCGCCGATTTGAAGTTGAAGCCCATGATCTGGAATGCCCCCCATGACGCGGATTTCAGGGCTGCTTCCTCGTTCAGCGTCGCCGCGCGGTGCAGCCTGGCATATTGCTCGCTGTGGCGGCCATATCCGCCGCGCGAATTGGACAGGTCGGGATGCGTGGCACTATAGGCGCTGTTGGTGAATTCCCTGAACTTGTGGCGCTCGAACAGGATGGTCGGGCGGCCCATATCATCAAAGGGCTGACGTCTGGTCTCGACAATGGCGACGGCCTGGATCGCTTCCTTTTCGCAGCCAAGGGCGGTCGCGGCGGCGGTGTAATCGGCGTCGGTCAGGGATGCGCCGGTCAGCCAGCACTGGCTTGCAAAGGCCTTGTGGCGGGGGCGCGGGATGATCGTCATCGCCAGACGCCGCATGGTGAAGCCACCCGGATCGACGCGCCCGTCCTGCCGGGCCAGAGCGCAGGCACCCTTCTGAAATTGCGCGACGGCATCGCCGAGGACGGCCTCGGTCAGGACCGTATTGCGCAGATCGGCATTCAGCCATTGCCGGTGGCGCACCAGATGGGCGCGGATGATTTCCACATCGGCGGGATCGTTCTTGCCGCCCTTGCCGACGCTGTTTCTGATCGTCATGAAATATCCCCTTAAAGATGCCTCTGCCGGGGTAATGCGAAAAATGAATGCAAACGACCGGGCGGGGCCAATAATCAAATAAGTCCTGGGGATGGCTAACATGGCATCGCGCCGCCGCGCAAGTGACGGCTCCGGCATCTGCGCGCGGCCCCGCCAAAGGGCCACGCGCCGCAAATCGCCAGGGGGCGCGCCTGCGCGGCTTAAACCAGCCGCGCGCCTTCCTTGGCCGCCCCGATGAAGCCGTCAAACAGCGGCGCGGGGTCGAAGGGCTTGGATTTCAGTTCCGGGTGGGCCTGAACGCCGATGAACCAGCGGTGATCGGGGTATTCCACGGCCTCGGGCAGCTTGCCATCGGGCGACATGCCGGAAAATGACAGGCCGGCGGCCTCAAGCCGGGGAATATAGCTTGCATCGACCTCATAGCGGTGGCGGTGGCGGTCCTCGATCTCGGTCGCGCCGCCATAGATTTCCGAAATGCGCGAGCCGGGCTTGAGCATCGCCGTATAGGCACCAAGGCGCATGGTGCCGCCCTTGTCATCGGCAAGGCTGCGCTGAACCATGTAATTGCCCTGCACCCATTCCTTCAGGTGATAGACCACGGGCGTGAATCGCGCGGCCCCGGCTTCGTGGTCGAATTCCTCGGAGCCGGCATCCTCGATCCCCGCAAGATTGCGCGCGGCCTCGATCACGGCCATCTGCATGCCAAGGCAGATGCCCAGATAGGGGACGTTCTTCTCGCGCGCATATTGGGCGGCGGCGATCATGCCTTCGGTGCCGCGTTCGCCGAAACCGCCCGGCACGATGATGCCGTGATAGCCGTCCAGCAGATGCTGGCCGCCCTTGGCCTCGATATCCTCGGCGGCGATCCAGTCGGCCTTGACGCGCACCCGATTGGCCATGCCGCCATGGGTCAGGGCCTCGGCGATGGATTTATAGGCATCCTCTAGCTGGGTATATTTGCCGACGATGGCCACTTTCACGGTGCCGTCGGTATGGGTCAGCCGGTCGATCACATCTTCCCAACGCGACAGGTCGGGGCGCGGCGCGGGGCTGATCTGGAAGGCGTTCAGCACCGCCTGATCCAGACCGGCGCGGTGATAGGCCAGGGGGGCTTCATAGATCGACTTCAGGTCATAGGCCGGGATCACCGCATCGGGGCGCACATTGCAAAACAGCGCGATCTTGGCGCGTTCCTTTTCGGGGATCGGATGTTCGGACCGGCAGACAAGCACATCCGGCGCCAGCCCGATGGATTGCAATTCCTTGACCGAGTGCTGCGTGG
>JAUNTV010000011.1:8694-23890 GCA_030538515.1 Paracoccus sp. (in: a-proteobacteria) | reverse complement strand
AGGCGGCCTATAACGCGGCAAAGGCCGGGGTGAATTTGCTGACGAAATCGCTGGCCGTGGAATGGGCGGGCAAGGTGCGCGTCAATGCCGTGGCGCCCGGCTATACCGCGACAGAGCTGACCCTCATGGGGCGATCCAAGCCCGAATGGTTCCAGACTTGGCTGTCCGGCATCCCGATGGGACGGCTGGCCGAACCGCGAGAAATCGCGCTGGCAGTCGCATTCCTTGCGTCTGACGCCGCATCCTATGTGACCGGCAGCGTCCTGACTGTGGACGGTGGCTATACGGCAATCTGAGGGGGTTCGATGATGAGTGGAAACGGAAAGATCGCGTTGGTGACGGGCGCCAGCCGCGGCATCGGCAGGGCAATCGCGCTTGGATTGGCGCGGCGGGGCTTTGACCTTGCCCTGAATGATATTGCGCCCCAAGCCGATGCGCTGAAGGCCACCGCAGACGAGGCACGCACCCTTGGTCGCCGGATCGAGGAATTCTGCGCAGATGTTTCCGACAAGGCGCAAGTTCAGGCAATGATTAATGATGTATTGGCACGGTTGGGGACCGTCCATGCAGTCGTAAACAACGCAGGTATCTTGCGCGCTTCGGATGTCGAGCATTGTCCCGAGGAATATTGGGATAGCGTGATGGACGTGAACGCGAAGGGCACGTTTCTGGTGGTGCAGGCGCTGCTGCCTGTCATGAAGGCGCAGGGCTATGGCCGGATTTGCAACATCTCGTCGATAGGTGGCAAACATGGTGCCCCCGAACAGGCACACTATTCGGCTTCGAAAGCCGCCGTGATGGGCTTTACACGTGTTCTGGCACAAGAGGTCGGCTCCTTCGGGATCACCGCGAACTGTGTTTGCCCGGGGATCATTCTGACCGATATGGGTCGCGTGAATCTGGATGATCCGAAAGTGCGCGACGCATGGCAGGCCAGGACCGCGCTGGCACGGATCGGCAAGCCCGAAGATGTCGCTGGCCCCGTGGCCTTCTTTTGTTCGGATGACAGCGCCTTTGTGACCGGACAAACGCTTAACGTTGATGGCGGCATCGTCTTAAGCTGATTTTTGGGGTGGCCGGTCGATGCCAGCGCGCTTCTGTCAGCCGTGGCGCGCATCCCTTGCATTGCCAGTCGCTCTGAAAGCTGCCTGTTTCACCCGGCCGCTATCGCGTCGGCGTGCTGTGTAACGATGATGTGTCGGTGCTGGCGCATCACCCTGCTGATCGGGGTGAGACCCGCCCCCGCTTCGCCCACTGACTTGGCGTGGTACCGGTCACGCGCAGGAATTCGCGGTTGAAGTTGGATTTCGTGTTGAAGCCGCTGTCAAGCATCGCCTGCGTCACCGGGGTTCCGTTTTCGATCAGGGCGCAGGCGTGGCGGATGCGCCAGCCGTTGATATGGCGCGACATATTCTCGCCGGTCGCGCGGTTTATCGCTGCCGACAGCCGCTTTTCGGGCAGGCGCAGCCGCCGTGCCAGCCGGGCCAGTGTCAGGTTCGGGTCGAGATGGGCCTGCTCGTGCGCAAGCAGCGTATCGAGGCGGGTCAGGATTTCGGTGTCTTCCTCGGCCGGTGGCTCGGGCTGAGGGGGCGCGGCCTCGGGGCTGGCCTCGCCCCCGGCTGCGGGCAGGATGCTCAGCATCCCAAGCGCCAGCAGCGACAGCGATGTGCCAAGGCTGATGACCAGCCCGGCCAGATCGGCGCGCCCGGCCTCCCATGCGGCCCAGATCAGCAGGTCGCTTGACGCCGAGGCGATCAGCGCCCAGCCCACCCCTTGCCAGATAAGCCCCGGCAGAGACCCCGCCTCCAGCCGGGCCAGCGGCAGATCATCGGCGCGCCGCAGCCGCATCAGGATGGCCGCGCCGTAAAGAACGAACACCCCGGCGACGGCGGCATCCACCGTCTGCGGTGCGAACAGGCGGCAGAACAGCACGAAGACCGGGCCGGTCAGGTGCCGCGCGGCCTGCGCCACGCCCAGGCGCCCGAACAGCCCGGCGCGGAAGGTGATCCATGCCAGCGGCGGAATCATCGCCGCCGTCACCGGCAGGATCATCCGCAGGCACTGCACGCCGTAGCCCGCCGCAAGGGCGATCCCTGCGGATTGCAGGGCGCAGGCGGTCAGGAACAGCGCCAGAAAGCCGCGCCCGTCAAGCAGGGCGCGCAGCGCCAGCCATATCAGAATCGCAGCGGCAAAAGCGGGGATGGGCAGCATCAACATCGCGCCCTTTTGGTCCGATTTCGCGATCAAGGCGACCTGAATCCGGGATCGAGGACGCGAAATCTTCGCCTCTGCGCCAGTCTCGAAGCATCATCAACACAGGAAGCCTCGATGAAACACATGTTCTTTGCCCTTGCGCTGATCTCCGGCGCGGTCCCCGCGATGGCCGATACGCTGCCGGGCTATGACCGCCTGGATATCGATGCCACGCATCGCGCGCGGCTGATCGCGGCCTCGATCTGGTATCCCGCCGGCGGGGCGAACTATGTCGTGCCGATCGGGGACGGCCCGATATTCGAGCCGACGCGCGCCATCTTCGGCGCGGCTGTGGCCGAGGGGCGGCATCCGCTGGTGCTGCTGTCGCATGGCTCGGGCGGGAATGCCGACGGGCTGGGATGGCTGTCCGCAGGGCTGGCCATGCGGGGCGCGATCGTGCTGGCGGTGAACCATCCCGGTTCGACCTCGGGTGACAGTTCGGCATGGCGCTCGCTGGATATGGGCGCAAGGGCCGGGGATCTGGGCGCGGCCTTGGATCAGGTGCTGGCCGATCCGGCCTTCGCGGCGTTCATCGACACGGACCGGATCCATACTGTGGGGTTTTCCTTGGGCGGCGCGACGGCGTTGGGCCTTGGCGGTGCGCGGCTGGACGCTGAGGTGCAGCAGGCAAATTGCACGGCAAACCCGCAAGCGGCGGATTGCCGGTTCTTTCTGCGGCGCGGCGTGGATTTCCGTCAGGCGCAGGGCTTTGATGCCGACACGCGCGACGAACGGGTATCGCGCGTCGTGGCCGTTGATCCCGGCTTTCTCGGCGCGCTGAACACTGTGAGCCTGACCGGCATGGCGCCGGTGCATCTGGTCAATCTGGGCGAAGGCGCCGATCTGATCGCCGCCGCCGATGCCGGGCCGGATGGTCACGATCTGGTGACGCGCATCGCCGGCGCGACCTATTCGGTCTTTGCGCCCGCCAGCCATTTCAGCTTTCTGGGCACCTGCAAACCGGGGGCAGAGGATATTCTGGCCGATGACGACGACGACCCGATCTGCACCGACCCTGCGGGCACCGACCGCCCCGCGCTGCATCAGGCGCTGATCGCGGATATCGCCGGGGCTTTGGGGCTGTAAGGCAGGGGCGGCGGGCCGGATTGCAGCCCGCCGCCCGTGGTTCTTGCCCGGCCTACGCCTTGCCGGGCGCGACCAGCCCCGCGCGTGCCGCCGCCATCATGAAGGGGCCGACCCCTTTGGCGTCGTCATCGGCAAGCCTTTCGGTCAGGTAATAGGCCGGGCTGCCGTCGCGATAGGTGCCGCTGAACCCGCCCAGACCCGCGACCTGACAGATGCCTGTCAGCCGCATGCCTGCCCCGTCCCGCTTCAGCCGGCCGGTCAGGAAATCCGTCGCGCGCGCCCGTGCCGCAGCCGCCCCGCCCGGTGCCAGAACCCCGGCGCTGGCAAGGGCATAGGCGAACATGGCGCTGGCAGAGCTTTCGGTATAGTTTCCCGGCAACTCGGGCATGTCGATGACCTGAAACCAGCCGCCATCCTGATGCTGAAGGCCCGCGATGCGATCAAGAAGCGCCGCCGTGGGCGCGGCCAGACCGGCCTTGTCGAAAGCGTCATCGCCCACCAGTGCCGCGCAATCGACCAGGGCCATCGCCTGCCAGCCAAGCGCCCGCGCCCAGGCCGAGGCAGAGCGCCCGCTGACCGGATCGGCCCAGGCTTGGGCGCGGGCCTCGTCATGGCCATGGGCGTAAAGCCCGTCGCCGCGCGCGGTCAGCGCGAAGGCGTCATGAAGCTGCCTTAATGCGTCCGCGATCAGGGGCTGATCGGCTTTGGCCTGTCCAAGCGCGATCTGGAAGGGCAGGCCCATGTAAAGCCCGTCAAGCCAGACCTGATGCGGATAGATCTTCTTGTGCCAGTAGCTGCCGCCTTTGGTGCGCGGATGCGCGGCCAGCTGCGCCCCCAGCCGGTCCGCCGCCGCCATCCAGCGGGGATCATCACCCCAGCGGGCAAGCGCGAACAGGACGCGGCCGGGCAGGATATTGTCGATATTGAAATCCTGCGGATCATAGCCGCGCAGCGCCCCGTCGGGCGCGACCTGCGGGGTGATCAGCCGTTCCAGATGCGCGCGCCAGCGCATATCGCCGGTCGCCTCATGCAAAAGCAGCAGGCCCCGGTAGATGCAGCCATCCTCATAACACCACGCGCCCCCCTTATAGGGCTGGTAGCGGCTGGCGTAATCGTCGAAATATTGCACCAGATCAACGGGATCTGCGCTCGGGGCGCGAAGCGGGGCGGTGGTCGTCATGGCGCAAAATCCTTTTCGGTCAAGGCTCCGCGCGTGCCAAGCGCGGCGGGGATATCGGCGGTCTCGATGGCGCAGAATTCGGCCAGAATGCCCGCGCCGGAAACGGCACGCAGCCCATCCGCCATCAGGGGGGCGATGGGCGCGCAGGGATCAAGGGAAACGCTGGCGCCCCGGATCACCACCCTCGTCACCGGCGCTTCCGGCAGGCCAAGGCAGGCCGCGAAAGCCGCGCGCACGCGCGTGGCGCGGATGTCTTTCAGCTGGATATCGCCGATCTGCGGGGTGCCTGCGTCCACCGGCAGGGGCGTGCGCGACTGCACGAAGGCCGAATGCCCGTCGTGATCGCAGAAATAATGCGCATTGATGGCAAGCACGGTCTCCACGCCGTCCAGCGTCACATCTTCCATCACGATGCCGCGCACGAAGCCGCCGCGCCCGCGCCGCGTCTTGATGCGAAGCCCGCGGTCGGTGTCCTCCATCCGGCAGCGGCTGATCTGCACGCCCTCGACCCCGCCCGACATTTCCGAGCCGATGACCACGCCGCCATGGCCGCGCTGCATCAGGCAATGGCGGATGGTGATGCCGCGCGTCGGGGCCAGATGCGCGGCCCCGCCCGCATCGCTGCGCTTGCCGGCCTTGATGGCGATGCAATCGTCACCGGTGGAAAAGCGCAGGCCCGCGATGGTCACGTTTTCGCAGCTTTCGGGGTTCAGCGCGTCGGTGTTGGGGCTGTCGGGCGGGTTTTCGACCGCGCAGGCGGCGAAGGTCAGATTGCGGCTGCGAAACGGGTGCAGGGTCCAGCTTGGTGAATTGGTGAAGCTGGGGCCGAGGACGGTCACGTCCTGACAATCGATCAGATGCAGCAGCCGGGCGCGACGAGCACCGTTGCGGCTTTCCTTGGGCCATGTCCACCAGTCGCCGCGCGACCCGCCGCCATCGACGCGACCCGGCCCGGCGATGGTGATGCCCGCCCCGCCGGTGGCGGTCAGGATCGCACGGTAACAGGCGTCGGGCAGGCCTTCCCAACTGCCGCCCTGATCGGCGGGCAGGATCGGCCAACCGTCGCGGCTGTCTGGCGCTGCCAGTTCTGCGCCCTTTTCCAGCCAGATATGGCGGCGTGACGGGATCAGCAGCGGCGCGATTTCCCACCGCCCGGGCGGGATGATCAGCGTGCCGCCATCGGGCAGCCCGTCCAATGCCTGCTGCGCCGTGGCGGCATCGGTCAGGGTGACGGCCCCGGCGCAGGCGGGCGTGGTGAAATCAAGGGGGGCAAAGCCCGCGATCTCGACCCTGAGGCTGCTGCCGGGCGGCAGGTCGTGCAGCGCGGTCACGGCCAGATCGGTGCGGCCACGCCGGTCCAGCCCCGCCCCGGTCAGCCGCCAGTCCAGCGGCTGCGGCAGGTGATGAAGCGCGCCGGGCATGGCCAGGCACAGCGCCACCGCGCGCGGCGTCGCAGCCACGAGTTCAATCTGCATCATCTGTCGGTTTCCCCTGCAAATCCCGTGGCGGCAGCAGATGCGCCGCCGCCACGGGGGCGCGCCTAGCGGAAGCTGCGTATGGCGCGGTTCATTTCGCCGATGATCTCATCCGCGGCGGCCTCGGCGGTGATCTGGCCGTAAGCCACGGCTTCCAGATAGTCGCGGAAGACCTCGCGCACCTTGGGATGTTCGTTCAGGGGCGAGACGATGGGCCCGCTGCCATCCTGCACGATCTGATAGGCGGCGGCGACATGGGGGTCGATCATGCCCTGTTCGGTCAGCCGCTCAAGCGCCACCCTGCTGGCCGGAATGCCGCGCGAATCCTTCAGGATATCGATGGCCTCGGGGTCATTCAGCAGGCAGTTGATGATCTCGGCACCGGCCTGCGGGCTTTTCGAATTCTTCGAGATCGCAAACAGCATCGAGGGCTTGCGATAGGTCCCCGGCGTCACCGCGCCTTCGATTTCAAGCATGGGCACGGGCACCAGTTCCTGTTCAGCGCCAAGCGGATCGGCATATTTCGCGTAAGCCGAATCCCATTCATAGGTGCCCGCGATCTTGCCATCGGCCCAGGGGCGCATTTCGAACAGTTCGATATTGCCTTCGCCCGCGACCTGCTGCCAGCTTCGGATCGCGCCCGAGGCGACCAGATCCTGATAGAATTTGATGCCGGTGGCCAGTTCCTCGGGCGTCCATGCAACCGTGGTGGTTTCCGGGTCGATCAGGTCCTTGCCGGTGGCCTGCGTGACCGCGGCGGATACAAGGAAAATCGCGTTCAGCCCGGCGGCCTCGAACGGATAGACGCCTTCACCAAGCTGCCCGGCCGCGGCGGTCACATCGTCCCAGCTTTGCGGCAGGGCCACGCCCGCCTTGTCGAAGGCGGTCTTGTTGAAGAAATAGACGCGGCCCGTTTCGGACACCGGAATGCCGTTCAGAACGCCGTTCATCTCGCCCGATTGAAGCTGTTCGTCGGTCCATTGGCCCAGGTCGATCACATCGGCGAATTCGCGCAGATCGACAAAACCGGACCCATCGCGCGAGAACAGCGGCAGCCAGGGCCAGTTGATCTGCATGATGTCCGCCTCGGTCCGGCCCGCGATCTGGGTGGTGATGCGTTCCTGATGGCCCGACCAGCCGGTGAATTCGGGCTGGACGGTATGGCCGGTCTTGCCCTCGCAGACCTTCAGGGCTTCCTGTGTCTGGGCGTGGCGGGCATCGCCGCCCCACCATGACATGCGGATGGTATCGGCCGTGGCCATCGGTGCGATGATGGCGGTGGCAAGGATGGTGGTGGTCAGCAGTTTCATGGTTTTTTCCCTCCCAAAGATTAGTGCAGCGGGGCCAGCGAGACGTTTTCGCCAGCCGCGTCAAAGACATGGGCCGCGCCCGCATCGGGCGTCAGCGTGACGGGCGCGCCGCGATCCAGCCCGGCGTAATCGGCGGCGGGCAGCACGGCGACAAGGCGCGCGCCCGCGACATCCAGATGCACGACGACCTCATGCCCCATGAACTCGGCCCCGGTGACGCGGGCGGTCAGGCCCGTGGCGGACGCATCCGTGCCTGCCGTCACGCGCAGATGCTGCGGGCGGATGCCGAAGGTGCCGGTCCCCGACCAGCCACGCAACCGGGCCATCAGCGCATCAGGCAGGGTCAGGGTCTGATCGCCGATGCGGAAGCGCCCGTCCGCGATCCGGCCGTCAAGCAGGTTCATTTCCGGGCTGCCGATGAAACCGGCGACAAAGGCATTGGCGGGGCGGTCATACAGCGTTTTCGGGTCGGCCACCTGCATGATGCGGCCTTCCTTCATGACGCAGATGCGGTCGCCCATGGTCATCGCCTCGGTCTGGTCGTGGGTGACATAGATCACCGTCGCGGGCATGCCTTCGTCCTTCAGGCGGCGGTGCAGATCGGTGATCCTGACCCGCATCGAGGCCCGCAGCTTCGCATCAAGGTTCGACAGCGGTTCATCGAACAAAAACACCTCGGGCTGTTTGATCAGCGCCCGGCCAAGGGCGACGCGCTGCGCCTGACCGCCCGACAATTGCTTGGGCAGACGGTCCAGAAGCGGTTCGATTTCCAGAATGCGGGCGACTTCGGCGGTCTTGCGCTCGATCTCGTCGCGTTTCGCACCTTGCAGGCGCAGCCCGAAGGACAGGTTCCGGCGCACCTTCATATGCGGGTAAAGCGCGTAATTCTGAAACACCATGGCGATGCCGCGCTGACCGGGTTGAAGGCGGTTGACCACGCGGTCGCCGATCACCACTTCCCCGCCGGAAATGCTTTCCAGCCCCGCCACCATCCGCAGCGTGGTGGATTTGGCGCAGCCGGATGGCCCGACCAGCACCATGAATTCGCCATCCGCCACGTCCAGATTGATGCCATGCACGGCCTTGAACGAATTGGCATAGACTTTCTCAAGGTTCTTGATTTGCAGACGAGCCATCGGATTATCCTTTCACCCCACCGGCAGAGATGCCCTCGATGAAGTATTTCTGAGCCATGAAGAAAACGATCAGCGCAGGCAGCAGCGCCAGCACGGACATCGCGAGGATACGGTTCCAGTCGAAGGCCTCGGTCGTGTCGATGGACAGTTTCAGCGCCAGTGATACGGGGAAATTCTCGACCGAGGACAGGTAGATCAGCGGGCCAAGAAAGTCGTTCATCGTCCACATGAACTGGAAAAGTGCTACCGAAATCAGCGCCGGGATCAGCATGGGAACCACGATATAGATCAGCGTTTGCAGGCTGTTGGCGCCATCGACACGGGCGGCTTCTTCCATGTCGCGGGGGATGGCGCGCAGGAATTGCACCAGCATGAAGACGAAGAAGGCGTCACCCGCAAAGGCTGACGGCACCCATAGCGGCAGGTAGCTGTCCAGCCAGCCCAGATCGCGGAACAGGATATATTGCGGAATGCGCGTGACCACGTTCGGCAGCAGAAGCGTGGCGATCAGGCTGGCGAACAGGATCTTCTTGCCGGGGAAGTCGAAGCGCGCGAAGCCGTAAGCGACCAATGCGCAGGAAATCGCGGTGAAGATCGTCTTGGGCAGGATGATCAGGAAGGTGTTCCAGAAGAACCGCCCGAATGTATAGGGGGTCGAGGTCTCCCAGCCCTTGCGGTAGCCGTCCAGCGTCGGGTTTTCGGGGATGAAGCCGATGCTGCTGAAAATCTCCTGATTGCTTTTGAAGGATGCGCCGACCAGCCAGATCAGCGGGTAAAGCATCAGAAAGCCCACCGCGATCAGCAGCGTATAGCGAACGGCGGTCGAGATCATCTCGGCGCGGCGGTCATCGGCGGTCAGCGGTTTCAGATCGGGGGTGGTGGCAGGTGACAGATCGGTCATCTCTCAGCTCCTCTTGTCGCCGGCGTAATAGACCCATTTCTTCGATGACCAGAACGCCACCACGGTCAGCGCCATGATGATCAGGAACAAGACCCAGGCGATGGCCGAGGCATAGCCCATGTTGAAGTTCTTGAACGCCTCATCGTAGATATAAAGCGGCAGCAGATAGGTGGATTTCAGCGGCCCGCCCCCGGTGATGACGTAAGGCCCGTTGAATTCCTGGAACGCCTGCACCATCTGCATGATGAGGTTGAAGAAAATGACCGGCGTGATCAGCGGCAGGGTGATGTGGAAAAAGCTGTGCCACTTGCCCGCGCCATCAATGGCCGCAGCTTCATACAGCGATTTGTCCACCGCTTGCAGCGCCGCCAGAAAGATCACCATGGCCGATCCGAACTGCCATGTGCGCAGCAGGGTGATGGTGAACAGCGCGTTGGTGGGATCGCCGAACCAGTTCACCGGCGACAGGCCGATCCCGGTCAGGATCATGTTCACCAGCCCCGCATCTGCAAAGATATAGCGCCACAGCACCGCAATCGCGATGGACCCGCCAAGGATCGAGGGGACGTAATAGGCGGTGCGGAAAAACCCGATGGCGCGCAGGCGGTAGTTCAGGATCACCGCGATGAACAGCGCAAAGGCCAGCTTGATCGGCACGGTCAGGAACACATAGATCAGCGTGACATTCAGCGACCGGCGGAAGGTGCGGTCGGACATCAGATCGCGGAAGTTTTCCAGTCCCGACCAGACCGGCGACGAGATCAGGTTGTAATCGGTGAAGCTGAGATACAGCGAGGCCAGAAACGGCACCATCGTGAACACCAGCAGGCCGATGATATAGGGCGACAGATAGGCCAGACCCAGAAAGCGGCTTTCCATCAGCGCGCCCCCTGTTCGGCTTTGTCCAGCCGCAGGGCGGGCGCGCGCTTGCACAGGCAGCCGGGCTTGCGGCAGTCTGGGGGCAGGATGATCATCAAATCGCTCCTCCTCGATTCGATTTTCCATGATTCCGCCATGCGGGCGGCGTGTTCTGCTAATATGCCAGTGTTGCCGTGCCAAGAAATTGACAAATTCGCAGGAAAAAATGGACGAAACTGAACATCAGCGGGTCAGCGACGGGGTTCTGGCCGGGCTGCCGGTCCGGGCGCTGGATCTGCTGCTGACGCGATCCGCGATCAGGATGGAGCATTCGGCAAGCTGGTCCATCGACAAGGTGAATGCGGTGCATGACCTGGTGATCTGCCTGGACGGGCAGGGGGCCTATCTGCTGGGTGATGCGCCGGTCACGCTGACGCCGGGCATGGCGATGCTGATCCCCTCGGGCGTGCGGTTTCAGGGGCGCAATCCCGACCCGGATCGGCTTTACACCGGCCTTGCCCAGCATTTCCGGCTGGAACTGTTCGGCCAGCATGATCTTTTCGCGCGGATGCATTATCGCCGGGTGCTGCATCTGCGCCGCTGGCCGATGCTGGAACCCCTGGTGCGCCATTACCGCGCCACCGCGCCTGCCGGTTCGACGACGCTGGCGATGCACCATGCCTTCATGTTCATCCTGACCGAATTCATCGAGGACGCCTTCATCGGCTGGTCCACGCCCCAGGACGCCGCGCTGGATCAGGCCGAGGGGCTGCCCTTGGCGATCACCATGGCCGCGACCCAGATCGCCGCCGATCCCCTGCGTGCCGGGCTGGCCGATCAGGTGGTGGCGGATGCGCCCTACAACCCCGACTATTTCCGCCGCGAATTCCGCCGCCGCCTTGGCCAGACGCCCGCGAAATATCAGGAATCGCGCCGGATGGAGATCGGGATGCAACTGCTGGAGGCAGGCTACAGCGTGGCCGAGACCGCGCATCGGCTGGGGTTTGCCGACAGTTACTACTTCTCGCGCCTGTTCAAGCGGCACATCGGTGCCAGCCCGCGCGGCTGGCAGGATCAGGTCCGAATGCGTCGCGATGGCCACTGGCCGAGAGGAGAGGAGGACGGGCAGATCATCTATCCGCTGCGGTCTTGACTTGTATGGAAGTATGCCGTAGCGCGACGGGCGGAGGAAATCATGCCCGATCCCCTTGTCATCCGCCCGGCCTCGACCGCGCAGCAGGTCCATGACTGGCTGCATGCGCGCGTGCTTTCCGGCGATCTGGCACCGGGCGCGCGGCTGTCGGAAACCGAAATCGCCGCCAGTATCGGATTGTCGCGCCAGCCCGTGCGCGAGGCGTTCATCCGTCTTGCCGCCGAGGGGCTGGCCGAGATCCGTCCGCAACGCGGCACCTATATCGGCAAGATCTCGGCCCGCGCGGTGCTTTCGGCGCGCCTGATCCGCGAGGCGGTGGAAAGCGATCTGGCCCGCATCGTCGCCCGCGCCTGCCCCGATCTGTCCGCGATGGAAGAAGAACTGGCGGTGCAGGACGCCGCCGACAGGGCGGGTGATGTGGCGGGGTTCATTGCCTCGGACGACCGCTTTCACCGCGCGCTGGCGGTGGCGGCGGGGCAGGCTGCCGTCTGGGACGATCTGGAGCGGCTGAAATCCCAGATGAACCGGCTGCGCCACCTGTCCATGCGGGTTTTTGACCGCAGCAGGACCATTGCCCAGCATCGCGCGATCCTTGACGCGCTGATGCGCGGCGATGCGGATGCAGCCGAGACCGCGACCCGCGCGCATCTGCAACAGATGCTGACCGAATTGCCGCAGATGGCGGCGGATCATCCCGATTATTTCACTGAGTGAGACACAGCAATGCACCACACATGGCGTTGGTTCGGACCCAAAGACCCCGTTTCGATCGATGATATGATGCAGGCCGGTGTGCGCGGCGTCGTCACCGCGCTGCATCACATTCCGACCGGCACCGTCTGGTCGCCCGATGAGATCGCGAAGCGGCAGGCCGCGGTCGCGGTGATGGGGGACGGCGCGCCATCCGGCCTGAAATGGGATGTGGTCGAAAGCCTTCCCGTGAGCGAGGCGATCAAGACCCAGACCGGCGACTGGCGCGCGCATGTGGAGAACTGGATCACCTCGATGCGCAATCTGCGCGACGCGGGCATCCGGGTGCTGTGCTATAATTTCATGCCGGTGCTGGACTGGACGCGCACCGATCTGGGCTGGCGGCGGCCCAATGGTGCGCGCTGCATGCGCTTCGATCTGACCGATTTTGCGGCTTTCGACATCCATATCCTTGCCCGCCCCGGCGCGGCGCATGATTTCCCGCCCGAAATCGTCGAAGCCGCCGCCCGCCGTTTCGCCGATATGCCCGAGGCGCGGCGCGCCGAACTGGCGGGGAATGTGGTCTTTGGCCTGCCCGGCGCGGCGGAAACGCTGACCATGCAGGATGTGCGCGGCCTGCTGGCCAGCTATGCGCCGGTGACGGATGCGGTGCTGCGCCGGAATTTCCATGATTTTCTGGAAATTGTCGCCCCTGTCGCGCAGGACATCGGCATGCGGCTGTGCTGTCATCCCGACGACCCGCCCTTCCCGCTTCTGGGCCTGCCCCGGATCATGTCGACCGAGGCGGATTACGCCGAACGCCTTGCCGCCGTCGATCTGCCTGCGAACGGGGTGACGCTGTGTTCCGGCTCTCTGGGCGCGCGGCATGACAATGATCTGCCCGGCATGATGCGGCGGTTGGGCGACCGGGTGCATTTCCTGCATCTGCGCAACGTGCGGCGCGATACCGATACGATCCCGGCCTCGTTCTTCGAGGATGAGCACCTTGGCGGGCAGACCGATATGGTCGCCCTGATCGCGGCCGTTCTGGCCGAGGAAGCCCGCCGTCACGCCGCCGGGCGCGAGGATGCGCAGATCCCCATGCGCCCCGATCACGGGCAGGAGATCCTTGACGATATCGGTCGTGGCGGCCAGCCCGGCTATCCCGCTATCGGCCGCCTGAAGGGGCTGGCCGAGTTGCGCGGGGTCGAGGCCGCATTGGCGGCAAGCGCATGAGCGCGCCCCTGATCCTGTCCATCGGAGAGGCGATGGTGGAGCTTTCGCCAGCGGCGGGTGATGACCAATGGCGCCTTGGTATTGCCGGCGACACGTTGAACACGGCCTGGTATCTGCGCCGGATTCTGCCCGATGGCTGGCGCGTCGGCTATCTGTCGCGCGTCGGCATGGGCGGGTTTTCACAGAAAATGCTGGATTTTCTGCTGGCCGAGGGGATCGAGACCGCCCATGTCACCCAGGACCCCGCGCGCGAGATCGGCCTTTACGCCATCAGCCTGAAGAATGGCGAGCGCAGCTTTTCCTATTGGCGCGACACATCGGCGGCGCGCGGGCTGGCCGATGATCCGGCGCTGCTGGCGGATGCGCTGGCGGGCTGCCGGCTGGCCTATCTGTCGGGGATCACCATGGCGATCCTGCCGCCAAAGGGGCGCGCGGCGTTGCTGGATGCGCTGGCGCATGCGCGGGCGACCGGCACCACGGTGGTGTTCGATCCCAACCTGCGCCCCCGGCTCTGGGCGGATGCGGGCACGATGCGCGCGGGTATCGAGGCCGCCGCCGCCAGTGCCGATCTGGTCTTCCCCAGCTTCGATGACGAGGCCGCGCATTTCGGCGATGCCGATCTGGATGCCACGATCACGCGCTATCTGGACCTTGGCGCGGGGCATGTCGTGGTCAAGAATGGTGGCGGGCCGATGGCTTACGGCGGGGTTCAGGGCCGTGGCCGTATCGACGGGCTGGTCCCCGAAACCCCCGTCGATACCACCGCCGCAGGCGACAGTTTCAACGCGGGCTATCTGGCCGCATGGCTGGAGGGCGCGGATTGCGAAGCCGCGATCCGCGCGGGCCATGCGCTCAGCCGGCAGGTGATCGGTCAGCGCGGTGCGCTTGTGCCGGTGGGCTGACACGCAGGGGCAGAAAGGGGCGCTGCCCCTCGGCGCGTGTCCGCGCCTCACCCCGAGGTATTTGCCGCACTGATGAGAGGGGGGGGCGTGCGCCGCGGCGCTTCCGTTTCGCGGTGCACGCTGATCTGGTGGCGTGGTGGTCCTAAACCACCGCGCCGATCTGCCAGGGCACGAATTCATTGTCGCCAAGGCCCAGGGCTTCGCTTTTCGTGGCCTGCCCGGATGCGGTGGCGAGGATCAGGGCGACGATCTGGCGGGCCTTTTCCTCCATGCTGATGCCCGAGAGGATATCGCCGCAATTCAGGTCCATATCGTCGGGCATGGCGGCGAACAGCCGGTCATTGGTGGCCAGTTTGATCGTGGGTGCCGGTTTCGATCCGAAGGCCGATCCGCGCCCGGTGGTGAAGACGATCAATTGCGCGCCGCCCGCGATCTGGCCAGTGACCGAGACCGGATCATAGCCCGGCGTGTCCATGAAGCTCAGCCCTGGCGCGGTGATCGGTTCGGCATAATCCAGCACCGCATTCATGGGGGTCGAGCCGCCCTTGGCCACCGCGCCAAGCGATTTTTCAAGGATCGTGGTCAGCCCGCCCGCCTTGTTGCCGGGGCTGGGGTTGTTATCCAGCGAGGCACCGCTTCTGGCGGTATATTCCTCCCACCAGCGGATGCGTTCGATCAGTTTTTCGGCGATTTCGGGGCTGGCGGCGCGGTCCAGAAGCAGGCGTTCCGCGCCGTAGATCTCGGGCGTTTCCGACAGCACGACGGATGCGCCCGTCGCGGCCAGCATATCGGCGGCCAGCCCGAGCGCGGGGTTTGCGGTGATGCCCGAAAACCCGTCAGAGCCGCCGCATTGCAGCCCGATCTTCAGCGCGCTGGCGGGGGCGGGCGCGCGGGTTGCGGCGTTCACTTCGGGCAGCATCTGCCGCAGGCGGGTCTTGATCGCGTCGATGGTGGCGCGGGTGCCGCCGGTGTCCTGAATGGTCAGCCCGTGAAACCGCGCGGCCTGCCCCAGTTCC
>JAUNTV010000011.1:0-8684 GCA_030538515.1 Paracoccus sp. (in: a-proteobacteria) | reverse complement strand
CATGCGGGCGATCTGCATCACCTCGCAACCAAGGCCCACGAACAGCGCGGCACCCACATTCGGATGGCCCGCGTGGCCGGTCAGCACCCGTTGCAGCGCGGTCCAGCCCGGCCCGCTGTCGGCCATGCCGCAGCCGGTGCCATGGGCGAATGCGGCGATGGCATCGATGTTGGGATAGGGGTCAAGCGCGCCCTCGGCCTGCAATTCATAGGCCGCGCGGCGGATCACGGTGGCCGAGCAATTCACCGTGGCGACAAGCGCGATATAGTTGCGCGTGCCGATCTGCCCGCCTGCGCGGTGATAGCCCTGAAAGCTGAGCGCCGCGCCCTTGTGGCGATCCAGCGCCGCCTGCGCGTCCGCCAGCCCCGCGCCGGGCGCGTAATCGCGGCCATGTTCGCCAAAGGCGCAATTATGGCTGTGGACGTGATCGCCCGGCGCGATATCCGCCGTGGCATAGCCGATCACCTGCCCGTATTTCACCACCGGCTGGCCCTGCGCGATGGCTATGCGGGCGATCTTGTGACCGGCGGGGGCGATACCCTTTGCGGTCAGGATCGCCACATTATCGGCGGGGTTGAGGATCAGCGGCTCAGACATCGGTTACCCCTTTCACCATGGCGCGCGCACCCCGCGCCACCAGCCCGGAAAGCGCCGCAGTCAGATCGGCGGCAAAGCCCGTATCACCGCGCAGGTCCGCGGGGAAGACCTCGGCCAGCGTCAGAAAGCCCGCGACCGTTTGCGCCGGATCATCGGACCAGAGCGCGGCAAGCCGGGGCGCGAGGGGGTCTTTGACCTCGATCGCCGCGCCCGTCTCATCCCGGCCCGAGGCATAGCGCATCCATGCCGCAACGGCCAAGGTCAGCCCCGGCACCGCCCGCCCCGCCGCGCGGCTTTCGGTGATGGTCGACAGGATGCGCTGCGGCAGTTTCTGGCTGCCGTCCATCGCGATCTGCCATGTCCGGTGGCGGATCGCGGGGTTGGCATAGCGCGTGGCGAGCGCCCTGGCGTAAGCCGCCAGATCCTCGCCCGGTGGCGGGGTCAGCGCGGGGATGATCTCGGCCTGCCAGAGATGGCGCGCGAAAGCGGCGAAGGCGGGGTCGGCCATGGCATCGGCGATGGTCTCATGCCCCGCCAGATAGCCCAGATAGGCCAGCGAGGAATGGGTGCCGTTCAGCATCCTGAGCTTCATATGCTCGAAAGGGGTCACGTCAGCGACCAGTTGCGCGCCAGCCTGTTCCAGCGCGGGGCGCGGGGTGCAGAAGCGATCCTCGATCACCCATTGCCGGAAAGGTTCGTGCATGACCGGGGCCTGATCGCGCGTGCCGGTCAGATCGGCCAGACGGTCCAGATCGGCGGGGGTGGTGGCGGGCACGATCCGGTCGACCATGGTTGACGGAAACGCGCCTTCGGCGGCGATCCAGTCCGCCAGCGCGGGGTCGATCAGGCGCGCAAGCTCCAGCACCACGGCGCGCACCACCCGGCCGTTTTCCGGCAGGTTGTCGCAGCACAGCACGGTAAAGGGCACCAGCCCCCGGTCGCGGCGCAATTGCAGCGCGCGCACCAGAAAACCGGGGGCCGAACGGGGCAGGGGATTGGCCAGATCATGCGTGATATCGGGATGGCCCGCGTTCAGCCGCCCCGTCGCCGGTTCGTGGCAATAGCCCTTTTCGGTCACGGTCAGGCTGACGATCTGCACTGCCGGATCGGCCATGGCGTCAAGCACCGCCTGCGGGTTTTCGGGCGCGACCAGCACGTCACGCAGCACCGTCACCACCTGCGGCGCGGCGCTTTCGGGGGCGAGTTCCAGCGCGGTATAGGCCCAGCCCTGCGGGCGCAGCCTGTCGCGCGTGCCGGGCGATTGCAGCGAGACGCCGATGATGCCCCAATCGCCGCCTGCCTTTTCCATCGCCTCGGCCACATAGATCGCGCCATGCGCGCGAAAGAACGCGCCAAGGCCAAGGTGGACGATCCCCGCCGGGCCGGGGCGCGGGTCGCGGTAAAGCCTATCGTGCAAGCCAGCCTCCATCGACATTGATGACCGCGCCGTTGATGTAATCGGATGCGGGCGCGGCCAGGAAAACGGCGGTCTGGGCGATATCTTCGGGTCGGCCCCAACGGCCTGCGGGGATGCGCTCAAGGATCGCGCGCGAGCGGTCAGGGTCGGCGCGCAACGCCTGCGTATTGTTGGTCTCGATATAGCCGGGCGCGATGGCGTTGACGTTCAGCCCCCGCGCCGCCCATTCATTCGCCATGAGTTTCGTCAGCCCGGCCACGCCATGTTTGCTGGCGGTATAGGAGGGCACACGGATGCCGCCCTGAAACGACAGCAGGCTGGCGATATTGACGATCTTGCCCGCCCCGCGTGGCAGGGCGGCGCGCGCGAAAGCCTGACAGGTGAAGAACAGCGCCTTCAGGTTCACGTCGATGACATCATCCCAGTCGGCTTCGGAAAAATCCACCGCATCGTCGCGGCGGATGATGCCGGCGTTATTGACCAGAATGTCGATCTGTTCGGCGGCAAAGACATCGCGCGCGGCCATGGGATCGCTGAAATCCAGCCGCAGCGCGCGGCCCCCGCCCATCAGCGCCACGGTTTCATCGCAGTCACGGCGACCGGCCGCGATCACATCCGCGCCGGCCTGCGCCATGGCGACCGCGATGGCCTGCCCGATGCCGGTATTCGCGCCGGTCACAAGGGCGGTCTTGCCTGCAAGGGAAAAGGGGCTCACCGCAGATCCTCCGGCTGGACGAATTCCATATCGGTGTAATCGATGTTATCGCCTGCCATCGCCCAGATGAAGGTATAGCCGCCGATCCCCGCGCCGGAATGGATCGACCATGGCGGCGACAGCACCGCCTGTTCATTGGCGACGAAGATGTGCCGGGTCTCCTGCGGCTCGCCCATCAGGTGCAGCACGCGGGCCTCGGGCGTCATGCCGTGGTACAGATAAGCCTCCATCCGGCGGTCGTGGACATGGGCGGGCATGGTGTTCCAGACCGAGCCGTCTTCCAGCGTGGTATAGCCAAGCACCAGTTGGCAGCTTTCCATCACCAGCGGGTGAATGAACTGACGGATGGTGCGCTTGTTGCTGGTCTCGGCCGCGCCCAGCTTGACCTCAACGGCGTCGGCCACGGTGATCAGGCGGGCGGGCAGCGCGCGATGCGCGGGGGCGGAGGTGATATAGAACCGCCCCTGCCCCGAGAACGTCACCGGCCCCGACCCCATGCCGAGATAAAGCACATCGCCGTAAGCCATTTCATAGGTTTCGCCAGCGGCCTCGACCGCGCCCGGCTCACCGATATTGACCACGCCCATCTCGCGCCGGTCCATGAAATTCGGCGTTCTGGTTTCCGCGATCCGGTCCAGCGTGACCGACCCGCCCGCAGGCACCGCGCCGCCGACCACGAAGCGATCATAATGCGTATAGACCAGCCGGATTTCGCCCTCCGCGAACATGCCTTCGGTCAGGAAATGCTGGCGCAGGGTGGCGGTGTCCATCGTTTTCGCATGATCGGGATGGATCGCGTGGCGGGTTTCAACATGGGTCATCGTCTGGTCCTTTTACAGAAAATCGTCGCGGCGGGGGGTGAAGCTGTCGATCAGCTCGCCCGTGTCAAGGCAGGTGCAGCCATGCACCGCGCCCGAGGGGATGACGAAGGCATCGCCCGGTCCCACCTCGAACGTGCGCCCGTCCATGGTAAAGCGGAAACGGCCCGATTTCACATAGGTGGACTGCACATGCGGATGGCTGTGCGGCGCGCCCCGGTCCCCCGCGCGAAAGGCAAAGGACACGACCATCAGTTCGGGCGCATGGGCCAGCACGGTGCGGGTGGGATCGCTCATCTGAACAGGCTCGGCAGCCACAGCGACAGGGCAGGCACATATGTCACCATCATCAGCGTGAAGAAGGCCGCGCCGTAGAAGGGCCAGATCGTGCGCATCGCCTGCCAGATGCTGATGCGCCCGACCGCGCAGCCGACGAACAGCACCGCGCCCACCGGCGGCGTGCAAAGCCCGATGCCAAGGTTCAGGATCAGGATCACCCCGAAATGCACCGGATCGACGCCAAAGGCCATGGCCACGGGCAGGAAGATCGGCGTGGTGATGACGATCAGCGGCGACATATCCATGAAGGTGCCAAGCACCAGCAGGATCACGTTCATCAGCAGCAGGATCACCAGCGGGTTCGACGATACGCCCTGCAACAGATCGACCAGTTGCGCGGGCACGCGCAGGTAAGCCAGCAGCCAGCCGAAGCATGCCGCGCAGCCGATCACCAGCAGCACCATGGATGTGGTGCGCACGGCGCCCTTGGTCGCCTCGACGAATTCGCTGAAAGGCAGGCTGCGATAGACGATGGCGGTGATCAGCAGCGCATAGACCACCGCGATGTTCGAGGATTCCGAGGCCGTGAAATAGCCCGAGCGCACGCCCCCGAAGATGATCCCGATCAGCAAAAGGCCCGGCAGGGCGGATACGAACAAGACGCCGAGCATCCGGAAGCCGGGGAAGGCTTCCGTCGGATAGCCTTTCTTGCGCGCCACCCACCATGCGGCGAACATCAGCGTCAGCGCAAGGATCAGGCCCGGAATGATGCCCGCCGTGAACAGGTCCGCAATCGACAACCGGCCCCCGGCGGCGATGGAATAGATGATCATGTTATGCGACGGCGGGATCATCAGCGCGATGATCGAACTGACCACGGTGATATTGACCGCGTAATCAACGTCATAGCCACGCGCTTTCATCTGCGGCACCATCAGCCCGCCGATGGCGCTGGCATCCGCCGCGGCCGATCCCGAAATCCCGCCGAACATCAGCGATGCGGTGATATTCACCTGCCCCAGACCGCCGCGCACATGCCCGATCAGCCCGGCCGCCAGCGCGATCAGCCGGCGCGCGATATCGCCACGCACCATCAGATCACCGGCGAAGATGAAAAAGGGGATCGCCATCAGCGCATAGACCGACACGCCCGAGTTCAGCCGCTGGAACACCACCACCGGCGGCATGCCCAGATAAAGCACGGTAAAAAAGCTGGAGGCACCCAGGCAGAAGGCCACCGGCGTGCCGATCAGCAACAGTGCCGTGAAGCTGCCGAAAAGGATGAAAAGCTCCATCGTGTCAGTCCTTGTGCAGCAGGGTTTCGGCGCGCGGGCCTTCGGCTGCGCCGTCGATCTCGCCATCTGCCGCGTCGTCCAGATCGCCGAAACGCAGGGTTTTCAGGCCAGAGGCCCGGCGCAGGATGCGCTCGACCGAGAACAGGACAAGCAGCACGCCGCCCCCGATGACGGGTGCGAAATCCCATATCCGCGAGATGCCAAGGCCGGGGATCATGTTATTGGCCGCCCGCGCCGCAAGCTGCCAGCCATACCAGGCCATGCCGAAGCCGAAGCTGACCACCACCAGATCCGAGACCGTATGAAACCATGGCCGCCAGCTTTCCGGCAGCACCATCAGCCCGACATCGAAGGACAGGTGATAGCCTTCCTTCACGCCGACGGCGGCCCCCAGGAAGATGAACCAGCCCATCAGCATGACGCTGGCGGGTTCGGCCCAGAACAGGCTGGTGCCGAAGAAATAGCGCGACACCACCTGCGCAAAGACGAATGCCGTCATCAGGACCAGCCCGATGCCCGCCACCCACATGCCCGCCAGCGCGACCGCGCCGGTCACATTCGCAAACCTGATCAAAAGATTACGCATCCCGTCCCCCGGATAACGAAAACGCCCGCCCCCCGGATAAAGGGGCGGGCCTGCGATCACTCGGTTTCCTGAATGCGGCGCAGCAGGTCCTGTGCCTCAGGGGTGGTGACATATTTCGCGTAAACCGGGGCCATGGCCTCGATGAAGGGGGTCTTGTCGATCTCGCGGATGATCTCGGCCCCGCTTGCGGTGACTTTCTCTTCGGACAGGCGCTCCTGCTCGGCCCAGAGCTGGCGCTGGATGGGCGAGGAATTGCGCGCCGCCTCGCGGATCAGGGTCTGATCCTCGGGCGAAAGCTTGTCCCAGGTGATCTTGGACATGGCGATGAATTCGGGCACCATCAGATGCTCGTCCAGCGTGTAATATCTGGCGACCTCATGATGGCCCGAGGTGTCATAGCTGGGAAAATTGTTCTCGGCCCCGTCGATCACGCCGGTCTGGATGGCGGAATAGACCTCGCCATAAGGCATCGGCGTGGCATTCGCGCCAAGCGCCGCCATCATGTCGATGAACACGTCATTCTGGATCACCCGGATCTTCATGCCCTTCAGGTCGTCGATCGAGGTGATCGGCTGCTTCGAGTTATAGAAGCTGCGCGAACCGGCGTCGTAATAGGCCAGCGGCACGAAGCCATGTTCGGCGAAATGATCGACCATCTCGTCACCGATGGGGCCATCCATCACGGTGTGCATATGATCGACCGAGCGGAACAGATAGGGCAGCGACATCACCTGCGCGATCGGCACGATATCGTTATACGACCCGAAATTCGCGCGCACCATGTCGATCACGCCGAACTGGACCTGTTCGACCGTATCGGTTTCCTCGCCAAGCTGCGAGGCGGGATAGATCTCGATGCAGATGCGGCCATCGCTTTTTTCCAGCACTTCGGCGGCCATGGCCTTTGCGCCTTCGACGGTCGGATAGCCATCGGGGTGATTGTCGGCGGAACGCAGCGTGATCTCGCAGGCCCCGGCAATGCCGGCCGAGGCGATCAGCGCAAGCGCGGTGGTGGTCAGAAGCTTCATGGTGTCCTCCCTTGGTGAAGCTAGAGTTTATAGGCCTTCTTGGCGAGGCCGCAGGTCAGGTCGCGCGCCACATCGGGCGCCTCATCCGCGTCCAGCCGCCCGGTGGCGACAAGCGTGGCAAGGAAGGCGCAATCGACGCGGCGGGCGACATCATGGCGCGCCGGGATCGAACAGAAGGCGCGGGTGTCGTCGTTGAAGCCGACGGTATTGTAGAAACCGGCGGTCTCGGTGGTCATCTCGCGGAAGCGGCGCATCCCCTCGGCGCTGTCATGGAACCACCAGGCCGGGCCAAGGCGCAGGCCTGGATAGGCACCGGCCAAGGGGGCCAGCTCGCGCGCATAGCTGGTTTCGTCCAGCGTGAACAGGATCAGCGTCAGGCGCGGGTCCATGCCGACCGCATCCAGAAGCGGGCGCAGGTCGCGCACGTAATCGGTGCGGCCGGGAATGTCGAAGCCCTTGTCGCGGCCATGCGCGGCCATGACCGCGCCCGAATGGTTGCGCCGCGATCCGGGGTGGATCTGCATGACCAGCCCGTCATCAAGGCTCATCCGCGCCATTTCGGTCAGCATATGGCCGCGGAAGGCATCGGCTTCCCCGGCCGTGCAATCCCCGCGCAATGCCTTCTGGAACAGGGCTGCGGCATCGGCCTGCGCCAGATCCTCGGTCCGGGCCGAGGCATGGCCGTGATCGGTCGATGTCGCGCCCCCTTCGGTCTTGAAATAGGCGCGGCGGATGCGATGCGCCTCCAGATAGCCCGCCCATGTCGTGGCATCCGTGCCCGCAAGCGCGCCGAATTGTTCGACATTGGCGGCGAAGCCTTCGAATTCGGGGTCGATCACGGAATCGGGCCGGTAAGCGGTCACGACGCGGCCAGACCAGCCGCTTTCCCGGATCATGCGATGCCAGCGCAGATCGTCGGTCGCGGCTTCGGTGGTGGCGATCACCTCGATCCCGAAACGCTGATACAGCGCGCGGGGGCGGAATTCGGGCTTCGACAGGCAATCTGCGATGTGGTCGTAATACCAATCCGCCGTTTCCGCCGAAAGGCGGCGGTCGATGCCGAAGACATGCTCGAACGAATGATCCAGCCACATCCGCGAGGGCGTGCCCCGGAACAGGTGGTAATGGCTGGCGAACAGCCGCCAGATCTTGCGGCCATCGGTCTCGGTCGGCCCGCCGTCGATGCGCGGCACGCCCAGATCGGTCAGCGCCACCCCTTGCGAGCACAGCATCCGAAAGACGTAGTGATCCGGCGTGACGAAAAGCTGCGCGGGGTCGGGGAAAGGTTCGTCCAGCGCATACCAGCGTGGATCGGTATGGCCATGCGGGCTGATGATCGGCAGATCGCGCACATCGTCGTAAAGCGCGCGGGCCAGATCGCGCGCCCGGCCCTCGACCGGAAACAGGCGGTCCGGGTCGGTCAAAGGCATGCGGTCCTCCCTCGCTTGCAATGAGTGTGATCGTCTAATATGCTAGTTGACAATCGCCGTCAACAGGGAAGGGCCATCATGCCGACCAGCCAGATCCAGACGCTGCCCCAGCTTGACGAGGCGCGCCCGCGCCGTGTGACCGACCAGATATTCGAGGTGCTTTACGACCGGGTGGTGGACCTGAGCCTGCCGCCCGGTGCCCGGCTGTCGGAAGCCGAGGTCGCCGCCCAGATGGGCGTCTCGCGCCAGCCGGTGCGCGATGCGTTCTTCCGGCTGTCGCAGATGGGCTTCATCCAGATCCGCCCGCAGCGCGCGACCACCGTGACCCCGATTTCAGAAGAGGCCGTGCTGCAAGCCTATTTCATCCGCCGCGCGCTGGAAGAAGCCGTCATGCGCACCGCCGCAACCCGGCTGGAGGCGCAGGATATCGACGATCTGGCGGGCCTGATCAAGCGCCAGGACGAGGCGATCGGCGCGGGCCGGCCCGAGGTGTTTCACATCCTCGACGATGAGTTTCAC
>JAUNTV010000010.1:8857-23903 GCA_030538515.1 Paracoccus sp. (in: a-proteobacteria) | reverse complement strand
ACACGCACGCGCCCCACGCTGATGCCAAGCGCATCGGCCACGATCCGGGCGATCTTGGTATGCAGGCCCTGCCCCATCTCGGTCCCGCCATGGCTGACCATGACCGAACCATCGGTATAGACATGCACCAATGCACCCGCCTGATTGAACCATGTCGCCGTGAAGCTGATGCCGAATTTCACCGGGGTCAGCGCGATCCCGCGCCGGATCACGCCGCCTTTGGCGTTATGGTCCAGCACCGCGCGGCGGCGGGCGGCGTAATCGCAGGACGCTTCCAGCTCATCGAAGATGCGCGGCAGGATCTGATCCTCGATGGTCTGGTGATAAGGGGTCGACTGGCCGTTTTCGTAAAGATTGCGGCGGCGCACCTCCAGCGTGTCAAGGCCCAGATCATAGGCGATATCCTCGATCAGGCGTTCGGCCAGGATAACGCCCTGAGGCCCGCCGAACCCCCGGAACGCGGTATTGCTGACGGTATGGGTTCGCATCGGATGGCTGGAAAGGCGCACATCGGGGTAATAATAGGCGTTATCGGCGTGAAACAGCGCCCGATCCGTGACCGGCCCCGACAGATCGGCGGAAAAGCCGCAGCGCGCGAAGAAATCGCCCCGAACGGCGCGGATGCGGCCATGGTCGTCATAGCCCGCCTGATAATCGATCACGAAATCATGGCGCTTGCCGGTGGCGGTCATGTCATCGTCGCGGTCGGGGCGCAGCTTGACGGGGCGGCCAAGGCGGCGGGCGGCGATGGCGGCGACGCAGGCGAACAGGTTCATCTGCGTTTCCTTGCCGCCGAACCCGCCCCCCATGCGGCGCAGGTTCACCACGACCCTGTTCGCGGGCATATCAAGCGCATGAGCGACCATGTGCTGGACCTCGGACGGGTGCTGGGTGGATACGAAAAGCTGCATTTCCTCGGCATCGGGGACGGCCATGGCGATCTGGCCTTCCAGATAGAAATGATCCTGCCCGCCCACGCGAAGCCGCCCGCCGGCGCGGCGCGGCGCGGCCTTCAGCCCCGCATCCACGTCACCGCGCGCCAGCGTCAAAGGCGCGGTCACATAGCCAAGCCCGGCATCGCGCGCGGCCATCGGGTCAAGCGCATGGGGCAGCGGGTCATAGCTGATCTTCGCCAGTGGAACGGCGCGGCGCGCAAGATCGCGGGTCTCGGCCACCACGGCGAAGATGGGCTGGCCCCAGAACATCACCTTGCCATCCGCGAAGATCGGATCGTCGCTCAGCCCGTTGGGGCTGATATCATTGCGCCCCGGAATATCGCCCGCCGTCAGCACCAGCACCACGCCGGGCGCGGCGCGCACCGCATCCAGATCAAGCGCGGCGATACGCCCATGCGCACATTCGGACAGCCCCAGCGCGGCATGAAGCGTGCCCGCCGGTTCGCGCAGGTCATCGGTGTAATCGGCCCGGCCCGTCACATGCAGCCGGGCCGATTCATGGGGCATGTCGGCGGCGGGAAGGCTCTGGTCGCGGTCCTTCATCCTGCATCCCCCGTTTCGCGGGTCAGGCGCACATCCGCCCCGCTTTGTTCCAGCCAGAAGCGGTGGATCAGATTGCCCGCCACCTCGCGGCGGTAATCGGCACTGGCCCGCCAGTCGCTGAGCGGGTCGAAATCGCCCGCAACGGCACGCGCCGCCGCCCTGAAGGCCGGCGCGGCAAAGGGCTGGCCGGTCAGCGCGGCCTCGGCCCCGGTGGCGCGTTTCGGCGTGCCGGCCATGCCGCCGTAAGCGATGCGCGCTTTTGTGATCACATCGCCATCCAGCCCGATCAGCATCGCGCAGGCCACCGCCGTGATATCGGCATGCGCCCGTTTCGAGACCTTATAGGCTGCCAGCCGCGCCCCCTTTGGCCGGGGGATCACGATGGTTTCCAGAAACTCGGACGGCTGGCGGTCCTGCTTGCCATATTCGATGAAATAATCCTCAAGCGCGATTTCGCGGCGGGTCTGGCCGCGGCGCAGGATGATGCGCGCGCCAAGCGCGATCAGCAAGGGCGGCATTTCCCCGATGGGCGAGCCATTGGCGATATTGCCCCCGATGGTGCCCGCATTGCGGATCTGCCAGCCGCCGATGCGCAGCAGATAGTCGCGCGCTTCAGGCAGGGTTTCGGCGATCATCGGCAGGGCCTCGGAATAGGTGACGCCGGCGCCAAGGCGGATCTCATCGGCGCTGACCGACAGATCCTTCATCAGATGGCCGATGAAGATCGCGGGCGCGATGGGGCGCAGCATTTTCGTCACCCAAAGGCCCACATCCGTCGCCCCCGCAATGATGCGGGCATCGGGCAGGTCCAGCAGCGCGGCCGCCAGCGCGTCCGTATCAGCGGGCAGGATCGCGCGCTTGCCGTCGCGCGCCACATCCGCGCCCGGCGCAATCGCCGCAAGCTTCGCCACCACCGCGCCCCGTTCCAGCGCCAGCGCATCCATCGCCTGCCCGCCCGCGCGCGCCGCCGCCATCGCCGCCTTCACGATGGGCGCATAGCCGGTGCAGCGGCACAGATTGCCTTGCAATGCGGTCTCGACCTCGGTCACGGAAGGGTCGGGGTTGCCCATCCACAGCCCGTAAAGCGCCATCACGAAACCGGGCGTGCAAAAGCCGCATTGGCTGGCATGATGATCGACCATGGCCTGCTGGACGGGGTGCAGATGCTCGCCCCGCGACAGATGTTCGATGGTGACGACATGGCAGCCATGGCAGGTGGCCAGAAAGCGGATGCAGGCATTCACCGGCTCATAGCGCAGCGCGCCTTCATGAAGCCGCCCGACAAGCACGGTGCAGGCCCCGCAATCGCCTTCGGCGCAGCCTTCCTTGGTGCCCGTCAAGCGGCGATCAAGGCGCAGGAAATCCAGAAGCGTCTGATCCGGAGCAAGCCCGGACAGGGTGATTTCCGCATCATTCAGCAGAAATCGGATCGGGCTGGTCTGGCATGTCATCTGGCTATCCCGCTGAAGTCGACCCAAGCATCCTTTATCTTGCCCGCAAGATAAAGGCCCCGGGCGCGCGCTCAGCCCGGAAGCGGCACGGGCGGGGCGTTCAGCTGCGCCAGATCGACGCGGCGTTCCAGCGCCTCGCCCCCGGCATCGAAAAGATGGCAATCGGCGGCCATGAAGCCCAGGGGAAGGGCCGTTTCCTCGGCGATGTCGCGCGATCCGGGCAGCACCAGACAGAAGCTTTCCGCAAGACCGGGCACCGCGCCATAGCCGATGGTCTGCTGGCCAAGCCGTTCGACCACGGAAGGCGTGACGTCAAGGCCCATATCGCCGGGTTCCAGCCGGATATGCTCGGGCCGGATACCAAGCGTCAGGCTTTCACCTTCCAGACCGGGGCGGCCATGAACCGGGATCAGCGCGCGCTGCCCGGCCAGATCGATTTCGACCCCTTCGGGCGTGACGGCCAGACAGGTCACGGGCAGCATGTTCATGCGCGGATTGCCGATGAAGCCCGCGACGAAGCGGTTTTGCGGCTTGTGGTAAAGCTCCAGCGGCGCGCCGACCTGCGCGATATAGCCCGCGTTCAGCACCACGATACGGTCGGCCATGGTCATCGCCTCGACCTGATCATGGGTGACGTAGATCATGGTCGCGCCAAGCTGCTTGTGCAGCCGCGTGAGTTCGATGCGCATATCCGCGCGCAGCGCGGCATCGAGGTTCGACAGGGGTTCGTCGAACAGGAAGATCCCGGGCGCGCGGACGATGGCGCGGCCAATGGCGACGCGCTGGCGCTGCCCGCCGGAAAGCTGGCCGGGCTTCTGTTCCAGCCGCTCATCCAGATGCAGGATCTTCGCGGCTTCCTGAACCTTGCGGCGGATATCGGCTTCGGGCGCGCGTTCGACACGCAAGGGGAAGGCGATGTTTTCGAAGACGCTCATATGCGGGTAAAGCGCATAGGACTGAAACACCATGGCGATGCCGCGCTTGACGGGGGCCAGATCGTTCACGCGGCGTCCGTCGATCACGATATCGCCCGCAGTGGTATGTTCCAGTCCCGCGATCATGCGCAGAAGCGTCGATTTCCCGCAGCCCGAGGGGCCGACGAAAACCATGAACTCGCCCTCGTGCACATCCAGAGACACACCCTTCACGACTTCGAGCGTGCCGAATTTCTTGACGATATTGCTGAGCGTCAACTGACCCAACGGACCATCCTTCCTTCCCTGTCACCTGATGGCCCGGCCACACGCATGGCGCGCACGGCCGGGCCGGGGGCTTTTACTTGTAGTCTTCCAGTGCCGCCGCCGCCCTGGTCAGCGCCGCCTGCGGCTCGGCCGAGCCGGTGACAACGGATTGCACCATCTCGATCATGGTATTCTGGAAGCCGCGATAATCGGTGAACAGGGGCTCGGGCCCGCCGAATTCGATTCCGTCGATGAAGGGCTGCCAATAGGGGTTGGCCGCCACCATCGCATCCACCGCAGCCGAGGGACGCAGGGGCGTCAGCCCGGCCAGACCGCCGCCTTCATATTCTTCCTGAATGCTTGGCTGGGTGATGTATTTGGCGAATTCGGTGGCCTTTTCCTCGATCCCGGTATCGGCGAAGACGACAAGGCTGTCGGTGATCATCAGCGTGCCCTTGCCCTTGGCATCAGGCCCAAGCGGCAGATCGGCCACGCCCCAGTCGATACCGGTGTCCTGAAGACGATAGGCGGTGCTGACGGCGGCTTGCAGCATGGCGACCTGCGCATCAAGGAAGATCGCGCGCATCTCGTTCTGCTCATAGGCGGTGGCGCCTTCAACCGAATAGGGGGTGATGTCCTTATAGGCCTGAAGCGCGGCCAGCACCTGAGGGCTGTCCATGACGATATTGTCATTCTCGTCGATGATCTTGCCGTCATTGGTGTAAACCCAATGCAGGAACTGGTGCATGGTGTTGTCGAAGGTCTTGGCCGACAGCCCGTAACCGGGCTTGCCGGTCTTTTCCTTGATGATCTTCGCGAATTCGATTTCCTCGGCCCAGGTGGTCGGGGGCTTTTCGGGATCAAGGCCGGCTTCGCGGAACAGGTCCTTGTTCCAGTAAAGCGCCTTTGTCGAAAACGCGATGGGCACGCCCCATTGGGTGTCATCGAAGGTCACGGTCTCGACGATATTGGGGTAGTAGCCGGCCTTTTCCTCATCCGTCATGGGGACGGGAACGATCAGCTCGTTCTCGGCGAATTCCTTGAGCGTGCGCGAGCCGACATAGGCCAGCCCGACGGGGCTGCCGGCCGCGGCCAGCGTGGTCGCCTTGTCCTGGCATTGCGCCCAACCGACCAGTTCCGGCTTGACCGGATAGTCGGGATTGGCCGCGTTCCATTCGGCGATATATTTTTCATGTGCGGGGTCGATGCTGTCGCCGCAATAGATCCAGCTTATATCGGCGGCCATGGCAGGCAGGGCGGTCGTCCCGGCCAGGGCAAGGCCGATCAGGCTTGTGCGCAATAGGGTTGTCACGTTTCAGTCTCCCGGTTGGTTGTGGTTGATGGGTTATTGTTTCACCGCGCCTGCGGTCAGCCCGCTGACGAGATAGCGTTGCAGGAAGAAGATCAGCACCAATGCGGGCGCGATGCCCACGAAACTGGCGGCCATCAATTCGTTCCAGATCACCTCCTGCTTGCCGAAATAGGCGAAAAGCCCGATCGGCAGCGGCATGTATTCCGTCTTGGAGTTGAAGGTCAGCGCGAAGACGAATTGCTGCGAATAGGCGCCGATGAAGGTCATGATCGCCACCACGATGATGCCCGGTCGCGCAATCGGCAGGATCACACGGCGGAAGGTGTAGAGCTGGCTGGCCCCGTCCATATAGGCGGCCTCGTTCAGCTCGCGCGGGATACGCATCATATAGGCCCGCAGCAGCCACACCGCCGAGGGGATCAGAAACGCCGCCCCCGGCACGATCATCGCCCAATAGGTGTTCAGCATGCCAAGGCTGCGCATCAGCCGGAACAGCGGGATCAGCAGCACCGCGCCCGAGAACATGCTGACCGCCAGAAAGGCCGCCAGCACCAGCCCCATGCCCCGGAAGCTGAACCGCGCGAAGGCGTAAGCCGCCGGCACCACCATCAGAAGCACGATGGTCGTGGCCACGGTCGAGATCAGGAAGGAATTGAAGATATAGCGCGCGAAGCCCGGCACGCTGTGCCACATGGTGACGTAGGCCCGGAAAGAGCCGTTCTCGGGCCAGAAGCTGTAAGGCGTCGTGAAAAGCTGAGAAAGCGGCTTCAGGCTGACCAGAAACCCCTCGATAAAGGGGGACAGCAGGAAGAACAGGAAGATGAAGATGCCGATATAGATGCCGATCACCTCCCACCAGCGGTAGCGGTCGATCATCGGTGTGTCGTCATTGCGAAAGAAACGCATATCCCCCCCTTATGCCCGGTGGTCGGTGGCGTGCAGACGCCGGGTGACGCGGAAATAGGCGATGCAGAACAGCGACAGGAACAGGCAGATCACCACCGCGCGCGCCGCCCCCTCGCCATAGCGTTTCGAGCCGATGGCGGTCTGATAGGTGTCGATGATCATGGTGGTGGTCTGCCCGCTCGGGCCGCCCTGCGTGAGAATCCAGATGATGTCGAAACTGTTGAAGGTGGCGATCAGCGACAGCATCGACATGGTGATGATCGCCGGTGCCATCAGCGGCAGGGTGATGCGGCGAAACCGCGTCCAGCGGCTGGCCCCGTCGGTCCATGCGGCCTCGTAAAGATCCTTGGGGATGGATTGCATCGAGGCCAGGAAATAGATCGTCACCATCGGCACCCCGATCCAGACATCCGTGACGATGGTGGCCCAGAAGGCGGTATTGCCATAGGCCAGAAAAGCCACCGGCCCGTCCGTCAGCCCGAAGCGCTGCAACAGCCCCGAGATCATCCCGAACTGCCCGTTATACATCCAGCCCCACATGAAGATCCCGATGGCCATGGGCACGATCCATGGCGGCATGGTCAGAATGCGAAACAGGTTGCGCCCCGGCACGGCGGCATTCAGCATCACCGCCCCGCACATGCCGATCACCATCTTCAGCAGCACCGAGAAGAAGGTCCAGACGAAGGTGCGCGTGATGACGGTCAGGAAGGTTTCGTTGAAGATGCGTTCATAGTTCCGCCAGCCCACATAATTCACCACGCGCCGCAGCGAGGCATCGGTGAAGGACAGCCGGAAGGTCTCGACCAGGGGCCATGCCACGATGATCAGCAGATAAAGGATCGCCGGTGCCAGCAGCGCCCAGGCGAAGATCCGGGCAGAGCGGGAACTGGTCATCACGCGCCCCTTTGCTGCAAGGCCTCGTCATAGCGATCCCAGACGGGGGCCAGATCGATCACCCGGCGCTCGCGGCGCGCCTCGTCCATGGAAAGCGCCAGAATCCCCGCCTCCAGCGCATCCAGCGGCGAGACCGGCAGCGGGCCGCCCCGCATGACATGGGCCACCACCTCGGACGCCATCTTCTCATCGGCACCGTAATGCTGCGAAAGCGCGGTGGCGTGATATTGCTGCTCGACCACGCGGGTTTCCGACATCACATCGGTGATGTTCAGGAAACCACGGATGAAATCGCCCTCGGCCTGCGCCCTGGTGCCGAAGACGGCGAAGCGGCGGAACTGGTCGGGCGCGTTCAGGTTGGTGTGGAAGTTCATCCCCACGCCATTGGCATATTCGACGATGGCAACCTGATAGTCGATGATATCGGCATCGGTATCGAACACCTTGTCGCTGCCATTCCACCCCGAGGGCTTGCGGTGGAAGATATCCATGTCATTGACGCCCTCCAGCCGGGGGTCGTTTTCCGGCACGAAGGTCTTGCGCCCGCCGAAGCTGGCCACCCGCATCGGCCGCGCCCCGATCAGCCCGCTGTAAAGATCCAGATCATGGCAGCATTTTTCCAGCATGAAGCTGCCCGACCATTTCTCATAGCGCCGCCAGTCGCGCATGAAGAAGGCACCGTGATAGGGGAAGATATGCTCGGCCGCCTCGATCGACACGATCTTGCCAAGCCGCCCGGCATCGCGCGCCGCCAGCAGGTCGCGGTAAAGCGGCGCATAGCGCAGGACCAGCCCGACCAGAAGCCGGTCATGGCCATACCGCCCCATCAGCCCCGCCAGTTCGATCGTCTGGTCAATCGTCGCCACGATGGGCTTTTCGGAAAAGATCTTGTCGCCCGCCTCAAGCCCCAGCCGGATATGGTCCAGATGCAAATGGTTGGGCGAGCCGATCATCAGCAGGTCATAGCCGCCCGCGCGCACCAGATCCTCGGCCGAGGCATGGGCCGTTCCGGGCGAGATGCCATGTTCCTGAAGCGTGGGCAGACCGGCGGGATCGGGGTCGTAATATCCGACGATCTGAAAATCCGGGTCCATCTGGTGGAAAACATGCCCCAGATAGCCAAGACGATAACCAAGACCGATGATCGCAACCTTCACTGCGCGCCCCCGTGAAAGAAATTCATTTTCTCAGAAAAGCAGAACACGCCGTGATCGGTCAAGAAATTTCGGCAATCCCACTGATCGGTGTAATCCATTTTCACCACCCTAAAAGACCGTGCCACGCGCGATCAGGGGTTCGGCCCGCGTGACCAGACCGGCCCGATGAAACACCACCCGGTCGAACAGGTTCGAGACCACGCAGCAATGATTGGGGATGATCCTGACCTGATCGCCGATGCGCGGACCGTCGCCCGTGATGCCGGCCAGATCGACGACGCCGTGTTCTTCCGATAATTGGGTGATGCGCGCGCCGGGATACCCCTCTATCTCGCCAAAATCGGAAAACCCCAGCAGGTCCGAACTCAGCGCCTTGGACCCCGCGTCCAGCACCGCGCGGGCGGGTGTGGGGCGCGACACCACCGTTGCCAGCAGATGCAGCGCCAGATCGTCCGGCCCGCATTCGCCCGCGCGGATCATCGCGCGGTCGTTATAGACATAGGTGCCCGCGCGGTGTTCGGTCGCCGCCCCGACAAGATGCGCCTGCCACAGATCGGGGCTGCCCCCGTTCGAGCGCTGCGGGCAGGGGATGCCTGCGGCTTTCAGCAGCGCCATGGCCCCGGTCAGGAAGGTTTCCACATCCGCCGCGCCGCCCGGTGCCGGATAGGTCAGAAGCCCCGCGAAACGCAGGCCCGGCGCGGCGGCGATCCTTGCTGCCAGATCGGCGGCGGCGGCGGGCGTCTGCACGCCGCAGCGCCCGGCCCCGGTGTCGCATTCCACCATGACCGACAGCGGATCATCCGCGCTGAACGCGCCCGCATAGCCCGCCACGGTCTCGGCACTGTCGGCGCAGACCGTCAGGGCAACGCGCCGGTTCAGCGCCGCCAGCCGCGCCAGCCGCGCGGGGCCAAGGATATTATAGGTGATCAGCAGATCATCGAAACCGGCATCGGCGAATGCCTCGGCCTCGGTCAGTTTCTGGCAGTTCAGCCCCACCGCCCCCGCCGCCATCTGCGCGCGCGCGACCGAGGCCAGCTTGTGCGTCTTGATATGGGGCCGGAAACGCAGGCCATGCGCATCCATATAGCTTTGGGCGCGCGTGATATTGGCGGCCACGCGGGCCTCGTCGATGATGGGCAGGGGCGTCACCAGATCAGACAGCGGTGTGCCCGGCTCTGGCCAGGGGAAGCTCATGTCACGGGGTCCTTATGGGTGTTGCGGGGCCAGATATCGGGGCTGACATGGCGGTAAGGCGTGGTCGCGGGATCGTTCGGATAGGGCCGCCCCGCCGCGCAATAGATGATCTTCGCGGCAATCGGCGCGAAGCCCGCGTGGAAGTGATTGGTGGATTTGATCACCAGAATGCGGCAGGCCGCAGGGTCGATCCCCATCGCCCTGAACAGAGAGGGATCGTAGCTTTGCGCGCGCACGGTGTTCAGGATCACCTCGATCCCGGTTTCGGTGCCCGCCGCATCCAGAAGCGCCACGCGCACCGCCGGGCCAAAGGGGACCGCGCTTTCGCCAAAGCGCATCACCGCATCGGGCACGACCGAGACGACGCGCACAAGCGCATCCACCGGCGCGCCGGTCTCGGGCGCGGATTTCGCCCCGAAACGCAGGGGAATCCGGGCACCCGCGCCCGCGACCATGCAAAGCTGCACGGCAACGGGGTCCCAGATCGTGCCCATGGCCACGCCGCGCGCGCCACGCGCCATCAATTCGCCAAGGATCACCGTGGCATCGCCCGCCGTGCCGCCGCCGGGATTATCCCACATATCCGCCAGCACGACCGGGCCTTCGGGGGCTGCCATCGCCTCGGCCACGGCGGCTTTTTCGTCCAGAGCAGGCATCAGGTGACGCCCCCGGTTCGCATAAAGCCGCGCGCCGAATTCCTGCGCCAGCCGCTGGCCCAGTGCCGCATCGCCATCGGTCACGGCGATCATCTTCGTGCCCATCTCGGGCACGTCGCCGGCCATGAAACCATGGATCGCCGACAGGGACAGCACGCGCGCATCATCCCGCTCCACCCGCAGCATGTCATCCACGAAACCCCGCATCGGCTGGCGAGAGGTCGGGAACACGTCGATCATCCGGCAGTCATGAACCGACATCACCGGGCGCACGCGGCCTTCCAGCGTATCGACCGCGATGCGCCACAGGTCTTCGGCGCGCTCGACGAAATCGGTATGCGGGAACTCCTTGAAAACGACGAAGAAATCCGCCGCTTCCACGCGCTTCGCGGTCAGATGGCTGTGCGGGTCCAGTTCCGCGCATAGCAGGATATCGGGGCCGATGATCGCGCGGATGCGGCTCAGCAGATCGCCTTCCGGGTCCAGATAGCCTTGCGCCACCATCGCCCCGTGAAGCCCCAGCACCACCGCATCGACCGGCATCGCGGCACGAAGCTGGTCCAGGATCTCGTCGCGCAGGGATTCGTAGGCCCCCCGCGCGACCAGCCCCGCCGGATCGGCCCATGCGGCGCTGCCTTCGATCAGCGTCCAGCCAAGCGCCGCGCAGACCCGCCGCCCGACCGTGATCGGCGCGGTGCAAAGCGTGGCCGTCGCCGGATGCTGGCCGGGGGGGGCGTAAAGCGAGGCCTCGAACCCCGCGCGATCGATGAAAATCGGCGAAAACGTGTTGGTTTCCGTGGCCAGAGCTGCAACGAAGATGCGCCGGGCGACCATCAGCCGGGCCTGTAGGGCAGATAGCCGACGAAGCCCGCGATCTTCCAGCGGCCCGCGTCGCGGCGGCAGATATACAGCGTCTGCCAGTTCATACGGTCGCGCGAGCCATCGGTTTTCGCCAGCCAGCCGTCGAATTTCTTGCGCACGAGGGCGGCATCTCCGGTGATCTCGATCTCTTCCAGCCGGGTCGCGGTGAAGATACCCGCGCGCGGATCATCGGCGAAATCGCCCGCCGCGACGCTGGCGCCGAATTCGCGCGCCTGCCGCAGCCATTCGTCGCGGTAGGCGGCCAGCGTCGGAAAGGCAAGGCTGTAGCCCTGCGGATCGGGCTGGTGATTGCCGCTGATCCCGGTGAAGCCCGCCGCGATGAAATCGCCTTCGACCATGGCCCAGTCCGCGCCCAGAAAGGCATCGATATCGCGCGTCACCAGCATCTCCCAGATGGCGCGGCGGTCGGGGTCCGCGTCGGGGAAGGGGTTACGGAACGGATCACGCGCGGGCATTGCGACTCACCTCAATATGAAAATAGTTTTCGGAAACCGAAGATTTCACTGGTATGGAAGCGGCGGCCATGGCTAAATGTCAAGCGAAAGAGAAAACAAATTTCTGGACCACCCATGTCCGACCCGATAACCACCGGCCCCCCCGACCCTGCGGGCGAAAGCGCCGGCACCCGCGACATCATCGCCGCGCTGACCAATGAGGAAGGTCTTGTCTCCGCGCTTGAGCGCAAGCTGGCGGCCGAGATCATGTCGGACGTGGATTTCGCCACCTCGGCCTCGATCACCGAAATCGCGGAACGCGCGGGGGTTTCCCCGCCGACGGTGACGCGGTTCTGCCGGCGTCTCGGCTGCGCCAGCTTTTCCGATTTCAAGGTGCAGCTGGCCAAAAGCGCCTATGTCGGGCTGCGCTATCTGAACCCGGAAACGCCCACCTCGACCCCCGCCGAAGTGGCCGAGGATATCGTCACCAAGGCGCAAAACGCGCTGTTCGAGATGCATCGCGGCCTTGATCTTGATGCGGTCAGCCGCGCCGCCGCGCTGCTGGCGGGCGCGCCGATGATCCATGCCTTCGGGGCGGGCGGGAATTCATCGATGATCGTCAATGAGTTGCAGAACCGGCTGTTCCGGCTTGGCTGCCGGATCAGCACCTCGACCGATCACGCCATGAACCTGATGCTGGCGGCGGCGGCGGAACCGGGCGCGGTGATCATCGGGTCGTCCTTCAGCGGGCGCAATGCCGAACTGATCCGCTGCTTCCAGCTTGCCCGCGAACGCGGGATCGCCACGATCGCCCTGACGCAAAGCGCATCCCCCGTGGCCGAAGCGGCCGGCCTGACCGTGCCCGTCGATCTGCCCGAGGGGCGCAATATCTTCCGCCCCAGTTCGACCCGCTTCGCCTTTCTGGCGGTGATCGACATTATCGCCAATCTCGTCGCTTATGCCGACCGCGACCGCGCCGCGCGCCCGCTGCGGCGCATCAAGGCGCAACTGGTGCGCCACCGCGACGGCGATGACCGCCAGCTTCTGGGCGACTAAAATATCATTTCTTATCAGGGAGATACCATGTCAAAGCGCATCGCCATCGTGACCGGGGCTGCCGGGGATATCGGTCAGGCCATCTCGCGCCGGCTGCTGGCCGATCATGACATGGTGGTGATGGCCGATCTGGACGAAGGCGGCGCGCAGGCCGCAGCCGGCACCATCGGCGCGCAGGCGCACAGGCTGGACATCACCGATCCCGCATCCTGCGCCGAACTGGCGGGATGGGTGGCGCAGGCGGGCGCGCTTGCGACGCTGGTGAACAATGCAGGGGCGGCGGCGGCTGTCAGCCTGCAATCAGGCAATGCCGCAAGCTGGCAGGCGGATATCGCGCTGAACCTGACCGGCGCTTACAACGTCTTTGCCGCGCTGGCGGATCAGTTGAAGGAAACGCAAGGCTCGGTGGTCAATATCGCCTCGGTCAACGGGTTGTCGGCCTTTGGCCACCCCGCCTATTCCGCCGCCAAGGCCGGGATGATTCACCTGACGCGGATGATCGCGGTCGAATATGGCCGCTTCGGCATTCGCGCCAATACCGTAGCGCCCGGCACCGTGCGCACCCGCGCGTGGGAAGACCGGGCAACCGCCAATCCCGCCGTGTTCGAGGAAGCGGCGGCGCATTACCCCCTTGGCCGCATCGTCCGCCCCGAGGACGTGGCCGAGGCGGTGGGCTTTCTGGCCTCGCCCCTTGCGGGGGCGATCACGGGTGTGGTGCTGCCGGTGGATTGCGGGCTGGTGGCGGGCACGCCCGCCCTTGCCCGCGCATTTTCGCAAAGCGACGATTACTGAAGGTGTGCTCATGACGCTTTTTCTGGAAAATCACTGGACGCCCGCGCCCGCGCCTGACGGAAGCTGGACGGTGGTGCTGCATAATCTGGGCGATGAAGAGCTGTCCGGTTTCACGCTGTCCATTACCACCATCACCCGCATCATGCCCGAGCATGAGATCACCGGCGCGCGCCTGTTGCGCCGGGTCGCGAATTTCCACGAATTCGCCCCGCCCGAGGGGATGCGCCTGCCCCCCGGCGGGCGCTGGCGCTTCATGGCCTCGGGGCTGTTCCGGCTGCCGTTTCATCGCAATGACGCGGCCAAGACGGCATGGATCACGCGCGGCTCCGGCGATCATGTCCCGGTGCAGGTCGGCGATCTGACGCTTGGCCATGAAACCCCCGCCCTGCCGCCGCCCCGCATGCCCGAAGGCCGCCTGACCCTGCCCTTCGCGCTGCTGCCATGGCCCGATGCGATCACCGCCGAACCCGGCCCCGCCCCGGTTCTGATTCACGCCGCTGACGGGACCGCGCGGGCCGATCTGGGGCTGATGCTCTCGGTCGATGCGCTGCATGCGCGGCTGTTCCCGGCTGCGCGCAAGCTCTTTCAGATCAGCGCCGTGCCGGGCAGTCGCGGGCTGGCCTTCGCCCATGACCCCGCCCTGCCGGATGAGGGATACCGGCTTGATTTCGCGGATGACATCACCCTGACCTCCGGGTCGCAGGCCGGGCGGCGATACGGGCTGATCGCGCTGGCGCAGATGCTGCATGGCGCGTTCACCGACCCCGATTTCCGCTTCCCCGCCACGGGCAGCATTGCCGATGCCCCGCGTTACGGCTGGCGCGGCAGCCATCTGGATGTCTCGCGCCATTTCTGGACGCATGAGCAGGTCAAGCGCGTGGTCGATATCCTTGCCTGGTATCGGATGAATATCTTCCACTGGCATCTGACCGATGACGAAGGCTGGCGCGCCGAGATCCGCGCCTATCCCGAACTGACCGGCACGGGCGCGGTGCGCGGCTATGACCGGCCCGGCATGCTGCCCCAGCTTGGTGACGGGCCGGGGCCTTCGGGCGGGTTCTACAGCCAGGACCAGATGCGCGATGTCGTGGCCCATGCGGCCGCCCTTGGCATCGAGGTCATGCCCGAGATCGAGACCCCCGGCCATGCCGCCTGCGTGCTGGCCGCCCTGCCCTTCCTTGTCGACCCCGACGAGCCGGCGAACAGCTACGCCCCCGTGCAGGGCTACCCGAACAATTCGTGGAACCCCGGCATCCCCGCCACTTTCGAGGTGCTGGGGACCATCATCGACGAATTGTCGGACATCTTCCCCTCGCGCTATTTCCATATCGGCGGGGATGAGGTGGCCAGGAACGCATGGCTGGAATCGCCGAAAGCCCGCATCCTGATGCAGCGCGAAGGGCTGGCCGGCACGTTCGAATTGCAAAGCTGGTTCGCGCGCCGCGTCAAGGCGATGCTGACCGCGCGCGGCAAGGTCATGGTCGGCTGGAATGAGCTGTCCCACGGCGGCGGCGTGGACACGGACGGCACGATCCTGATGGCATGGGAACGCCCCGAGGTGGGGATAGACCTGGCACGTCAGGGCTATGACGTGATCATGACGCCCGGTCAGGCTTACTATATGGATAT
>JAUNTV010000010.1:0-8847 GCA_030538515.1 Paracoccus sp. (in: a-proteobacteria) | reverse complement strand
GTGCCGCCCGATCAGACCTATCTCTACGAGGCCGAGGGCGATTTCCCCGATGATCTGCGCCCCCATATGCGCGGCATCCAGTCCTGCATCTGGTGCGAGCATTTCACCACTGAGGCATGGTTCAACGATATGGTGTTCCCGCGCCTGCCGGCTGTTGCGGAATCGGCATGGACGGGCAAGGATAACAAGGACTGGCTGCGCTTTGTCGCTCAGGTCCGGTTGCATCCGACACTCTGACCCGAAGGGCGCCCCAAATGCGTATTGCCGTCGGCGGCATTCATACCGAATGCTCGACCTGTTCGCCCGCCTTCATGCAGGCCCATGATTTCCGCGTGCTGCGTGGCGCGGAACTGACCGGGCATGATTATTTCGCCTTTCTGGCCCGGCATGATGCGACGATCCTGCCGCTTCTTCATGCGCGCGCCGTGCCCGGCGGGCAGGTGACGCGCGCAACCTATGATGCCTTCAAATCCGAATTTCTGGACCGGCTGCGCGCCGCCCTGCCGGTCGATGGCGTCTATCTGGCCATGCATGGCGCGATGAAGGTGACGGGCATGTTCGATGCCGAAGCCGACTGGACAGGTGCCGTGCGCGATCTGGTCGGGCCGGATATTCCCATCGCGGTCAGCTATGATCTGCATGGCAATGTCTCGCAGCCGATCATCGACGCCATCGACATCTTCGCCGCTTACCGCACCGCGCCCCATATCGACGTGGCCGAGACGATGGAGGCCGCTTTCACCATGCTGCTGCGCTGCCTGCAAGACGGCACACGGCCCGGCGTGACGCGCGTGGCCGTGCCGCTTCTTCTGCCGGGCGAGAAATCCTCGACCGAGGACGAGCCCGCGCGCGGCCTTTACGCGGGGCTGCCCGGCCATGAAGGGGCGGGCGTCTGGCGGGCGGATCTGATGATCGGCTATGTCTGGGCGGATGAGCCGCGCGCCACCGCCTGCGCCATCGTCACCGGCACCGATCCCGCTGCCATGGCGGATGCTGCGGAACGGATCGCCGCCGATTTCTGGGCGGCGCGGCATGATTTCCGCTTCGGCCCCGTCACCGGTCCGCTGGATGAGATGCTGGACATGGCTACATCCGCCGCCACCCGCCCGGTCATTCTGGCCGATAGCGGCGACAACCCCACCGGCGGCGGCGTGGGCGACCGCGCCGATGTGCTGGCCGCGCTGATCGCGCGCGACTGGCAGGATGCGATTCTGGCGGGCATCACCGATGCGCCTGCCACAGCGGCCTGTTTCGACGCCGGGCCGGGCGCGGTGCTGGATCTGAAAATCGGGGGAAGCCTTGATCCGGCAGGCGTTTCCATCACCGCCCGGGCCGAGGTCACGCGCCTGATCGACGCCGATCAGCCCGCCGAACGGCAGGCCGTGATCCGCATCGGCGGGGTGATCGTGGTGCTGGCCGCGCGGCGGCGGCCCTATCACGACATCGCGGATTTCACGCGCCTTGGCCTTGACCCGGCTGGCGCGCGGCTGGTGGTGGTCAAATCGGGCTATCTGTCGCCGGAACTCGCGCCGCTGGCGAAACCCAATCTGATGGCGCTGACCGACGGGGCGGTCAATCAGGACATCGCGCGGATCGAAAACCGCCACCGCCCGCAAGCCGTGCTGCCCTTTGACCCGGCGCTTGATTACCGGCCCCGCGCGCAGGTCTCGGCCCGTTTTACGGCGCGCGGATGACACCCTGGATCGGGATTTTCCGCCACCACCGGGTGGTGCGCGCCTCGGCTGCGGCGATCTTCCTTTACGGGCTGGCGGGGGCTGCGACCTCGCCCTATCAATCCGTGATCGGCATCCGGGAACTGGGGCTTGGCGATCAGACATATGCGGTGATCGTGGTGATCGCCTCGGTCACGAATGTGGTGCTGGCCATCGGGATCGGGGCGCTGTCGGACCGGTCGCGGCGCTACCGGCTGCCCCTGATCGTGACAGCGGGCTTCGGGATCATCGGCTACGGGATGGTCTGGGCCAGCCCTTCCGCCCATGTCTTTGCGATTTCGGCCATTGCGCCGCTGGCACTGTTTCACGCGACGAATTCCATGCTGTTCGGCAATGTCCGCGCGCAATCGGCCCGGTTCGACCCAGAGGAACGCCAGATCGTGAATGCCGCGATGCGCATGGCGATCTCATTGGCATGGGTGCTGGTGCCCGGCGCGGTCGGGCTGGCGCTGGCGGGGCAGGACAGCATGATCGCGGCCTATCTGATCGCGGCGATCGCATCGGCGGGCTGTCTGGCCGTGGTGATCTTCGGGCTGGAACGCGACCATCCCGCGCCCGTCCCCGCGACCCCGCCGGCGGGGTCTGTGGCGCGCGACATGGCGCAGGTGCTGCACCCGGCGCTGCTGTTGCCGGTGCTGGGGGTGGCGCTGATTTCGCAGGTGCTGCATGTGAACGGGACGGTGCTGCCGCTGATCCTGACGGGCCAGGCGGGCGGCACCCCGCGCGATGTGGGCTATGTCGTGGGGATGGTCGCAGCGCTTGAGGTCGCCTTCATGTTCGGCTGGACATGGCTGTCATGGCGCATGCGGCTGACCACCGCGCTGCTGGCGGCAAGCGCGCTTTATCTGGCCTATCTGGCGGGGCTGGCGCTGGCGACAAGGCCCGCCCATGTCTATCTGGCCAGTGTCATCGGCGGGATCGGGGCGGCGGGGATCATCTCGCTTCCGATTTCCTATCTGCTGGACCTGATCCGGGACCGGCCGGGGCTTTCGGCCTCGCTCATCGCGGTGAACATGTTCCTTGGGGGCGCGATCGGGGCGGGCATCTTCGGGCTTGGCACGGGCTTGCAGGGCTACGCATCAGCCGCCATCATCAGCGGGCTGGCCGGTGTCGCCGGCGCAGGCATCCTGATCTGGAAGGAGCGCCGGACGTGACCCGGATCACGCTGGAAATCTGCGTTGACGATGCGGCGGGGCTGGCGGCGGCGCTGGAAGGCGGTGCCGACCGGATCGAGCTTTGCGCGGCGCTTGGCCTTGGCGGGCTGACCCCCTCGGTCGGGCTGATGGCGCTGGCGGCGCGCGCACCGGTCCCGGTCATGGCGATGATCCGGCCCCGCGCCGGCGATTTCGTCTGGTCGCCCGAGGAACGATCCGTCATGCAGGCCGAGATCGCCGCCGCGCGCCACGCCGGGCTGGCGGGCGTGGTGATCGGGGCCTCGCTGCCCGATGGCCGGCTGGACGCGGAAACCCTTGCGGCGCTGATGCAGGCGGCCGGGGGCATGGATGTGACGCTGCACCGGGCCATCGATCTTGCCCCCGACGGGGTGAAGGCGATGCGTCTGGCCGCCGACTTGGGGATTGGCCGGGTGCTGTCCTCGGGCGGGGCACAAACCGCCGGGGCCGGGCTGGACCGCCTGGCCGGGATGGCGCGCGCGGCCCCCGGCATCAGCGTCATGCCCGGTGGCGGGGTAAGTGCCGCCAACGCCGCCAGCTTTGCCGCGCGCCTGCCGCTCAGCGAAATCCATGCCTCGGCCTCTGCGCCCGTGCCGGCACCGGGGCTGACGCAACTGGCCGATTTCGGCTTCCAGCCGCCCGGCGCGCGGCGCACCGATCCTGTCCGGGTCCGCGCCCTGCGCCGCGCCCTTGACCGTATCACCCGATGAGTGCCGCCTGATTGCGCCAACAGGCTGGCCCGCATGGCCTGATCTGCTATATCTGGCGGCGACCCGCCTCTAGCGCGCTGAAAGGCCATGAAATGACCGACCCCGTGAAACGAGACTATCGCGGCAACGCCCTTATCCTCACCATCGACAATCCACCGGTCAATGTCATCTCGCAGCCGGTGCGCGCGGGCCTGTTCGACGCCGCGACCGAGGCCGGGGAAGCCCTTGCCGCAGGCCGGATCGACCGCGTGATCATCACCGGTGCCGGGCGCAGCTTCGTCGCCGGGGCGGATGCGAAGGAATTCGACGGCCCCGCCCTTGATCCGCAGCTTCCCGACGTGCTGAACCTGCTGGCCACCCTGCCCGCCATCGCCGCGATCAATGGCGCGGCCCTTGGCGGCGGCTATGAGATCGCGCTTGCCTGCCGAAGCCGCATCGCCGCGCCGGGCGCGATGATCGGCCTGCCCGAGGTCACGCTTGGCGTCGTGCCCGGCGCGGGCGGCACGCAGCGCCTGCCGCGCCTGATCGGGCTGGAACGCGCGCTGCCGCTGATCTCGGGCGGGGTGGTGCTGAATGCCGAAGCCGCCTTGGCCCAGGGCATGATCGACCGGCTGGCCGATGATCCGCTGGCGGCGGCGCTGGCGATGGATCTGGCCGATCTCGGCCCCGCCATCGCCGATCTGCCCCCGCCCGCGCCTGCGCCCGAAGCCGGTCTTGCCGCGCGCGATACCGCCCGCAAGCGCATGCGCGGCCAGCACGCGCCCTTCCGCGCCATCGAACTGATGGAGGCCGCAAGCCGCATGACCTTGCCCGAAGGCATGACCCGCGAGCGCGAGAAATTCCTGGAACTGCGCGCCGGGGCGCAGGCCCGCGCGCTGCGCCATATCTTCTTTGCCGAGCGCGGGGCGGGGGCCTCGGGCGCGCTGAAGGCGCTGGAACCGGCCCCGCTTGGCCATATCCTTGTCGCGGGCGGGGGCACCATGGGCGCGGGCATTGCCTATGCGCTCAACAGTGCCGGTATCCGCGTGACCCTGCTGGAAAACGACCCCGAGGCCGAGACCCGCGCCCGCGCCAATCTGCGCAGGCTTTTCGATGAGGCCGTGGCCCGCGGCAAGCTGGACGCGGCAGAGGCCGCGCACCGCCAGGACAGGACCATCACCTTCATAAGCGGGCCAGATGTCGCCCTGCCGCCGGTGGATATGGCGATCGAGGCCGTGTTCGAAAGCCTTGATGTCAAGCGCGCGCTGTTCGCGCGGCTTGGCAAGGCGCTGCCCCCCACGACCATTCTGGCGACCAACACTTCCTATCTTGACGTGAACCGCATCGCCGAGGTGGTGCCCGAGCCCGCGCGCTTCCTTGGCCTGCATTTCTTCGCGCCGGCGCATCTGATGAAACTGGTCGAGGTGATCCGCGCCGACGCGACTTCGGCCCAGACCCTGGCGACGGTTTTCGCGCTGACCAGAAGGCTTGGCAAGATCGCGGTCGAGGCGGGCGTCTGTGACGGATTCATCGGCAACCGCATCCTGACGCGCTACCGTCAGGCCGCCGATGTGACGCTGCTGGAAGGCGCGCTGCCCGCGCAGGTCGACAAGGCCATGGTGGGCTTCGGCATGGCCATGGGCCCCTATGCGGTGCAGGATCTGTCGGGGCTGGACATCGCCCATGCCAACCGCAAGCGCAAACGCGACGCCGGGATTGCGATTGCCGGGCGGCCGGTGCCGGTGGCGGATCGCATGGTCGAGGATCTTCGCCGCCTTGGCCGCAAGACCGGGGCGGGCTGGTATGATTATCAGGGCGGCGCGCCCCTGCCCTCGGATATCGTCGATGCCGAGGTGATCCGCGCCTCGTCCGAGGCAGGCGTGACGCGGCGCGCCTTCACGGATGATGAAATCGCGCGCCGGCTGGCACTGTCGATGATCGCGGAAGGCGCCGATATCGTCGCCGAGGGCATCGCCAACCGCCCCGCCGATGTGGATCTGGTGATGGTCCACGGCTACGGCTTCCCGCGCTGGCGGGGCGGCCCGATGCGGCTGGCCGATGAATGGGGCCTGCCGGTGCTGGTCGCGGAATATGAAGCGCTCTCGGCGGCCGATCCGCAAAGCTGGCACGTCCCCGCCCTGCTCGCCCGCCTGGCATCCGAAGGCCGGCGGCTGGCCGATCTGAACACCTAGATGACCCCGATGGCCCGGTCCTTCGGGGCCGGGCGTGATTGCCCGGGTCCACAGGACGTTGCAGATGGTTGCGAAAATGCTGGTTCGGGGTGGGAATCACGGGTGGCGGGTCAAGCCTGCTGGACGCGGCCGGGCTGTTTGCTGTAACCTTTCAGAATAACGGGGCGCGACGACCCCGACTGAGAGGCAGTCATGGCACATCCCGAGCGGTTCTCGAACCTGCCGGAATATGCGTTTCCGCGTTTGCGGGCGCTTTTGTCGGGGATCGCGCCCGGCGGGGAACCAGTGGTGATGACCATTGGTGAGCCTCGGCATGCGATGCCGGATTTCGTGGCACCGATCATGGCGGAAACCGTCGGGCTGCTGGGGAAATACCCGTCCAATGAAGGCACGCCGGAACTGCTTGGGGCGATCTCGGGCTGGATTTCGCGCAGGCACGGGATCGATGTCACGCCAGAGCGGATCATGGCGCTGAACGGCACGCGGGAAGGGCTGTTCAACGCGGCCCTTGCCCTTGCGCCCGAGACGAAGCGCGGCGGCCAGCCGGTGGTGCTGGTGCCCAACCCGTTCTATCAGGTCTATGCGGTCGCCGCCGCCGCCGTGGGCGCGCGCGCGGTCTTTGTGCCGGCTGTGGCGGAGACCGGGCATCTGCCCGATTATGCGGGGCTTCCGGCGACACTGCTGGATCAGGTGGTGGTGGCGTATATCTGTTCGCCTGCCAATCCGCAGGGGGCCATCGCCAGCGAGACCTATCTTGAGACCCTGATCGCGCTGGCGGATCGTCATGATTTCCTGATCTTTGCCGATGAATGCTATTCCGAGATCTGGCGCAGCGCGCCGCCACCCGGTGCCTTGGCGGTTGCCGCGCGAATGGGGCTGGCCGACCGGGTGGTGATGTTCAATTCACTGTCGAAGCGCTCGAACCTGCCCGGATTGCGATCGGGTTTCGCGGTCGGCCCGGCCCCGGCGATCGCGCAGATGCGCCGCTTGCGCAGCTATGCGGGCGCGCCCTTGTCGCTGCCCGCGCAGGCCGTCAGCGCCGCCGCCTGGGGGGATGAGCCCCATGTCACCGAAAGCCGCGCGCTTTATCAGCAGAAATATCACATTGCCGACCGGGTTCTGGGCAACATGCCGGGCTATCAGGGCCCCGAGGGCGGGTTCTTCCTGTGGCTGCCCGTTGCGGATGGCGAGGAAGCGGCGAAGACACTGTGGCGCGAAGCGGGGATACAGGTGCTTCCGGGTGCCTATCTGTCGCGCGAGGTGGATGGGGTGAATCCCGGGCGGGGCTATATCCGCGTGGCCCTCGTGGCGGGGGCTGATGAAACCGAACAGGCGCTGAACCGCCTGAAAGACGTGATCCAGACGGGGGACAGGTGAATGGCCAGCTGGCATGCCAAGGGGCGCGATCCGCTTTTCGACCAGAACACGCAGGCCGCGCTTGAGCGGCGCGGCAAGGAACTGATCGGCGCGGGCCTTGTGGTGCTGGCGGCCGTGCTGGCGCTGATCCTTTACAGCTGGTCGCCCGATGATCCCAGCTTCCTGGCCGCCACCGATCAGCCCCCGGTGAACCTTATGGGTCGCTTCGGGGCCTATCTTGCCGCGCCCCTGATGATGATCGCGGGCTACGGCGCATGGGGGCTGGTCCTTGGCGCGCTGACCTGGGGCCTGCGCCTGATGCTGCACCGGGGCGAGGAACGTGCCATGCGCGCGGTCTTTCTGCCCATCGCGGTCGCTCTCGGCTCGGTTTACTGCGCCTCGATGGTGCCGCCCGCGGGCTGGGATGAAAGCTACGGGCTTGGCGGGCATTTCGGCGATATGATGATGGGCGGGCTGATGACCATGCTGCCCTTTGGCCCGGCGGCGTCGCTGAAGCTGGGGGCGCTGTTCACGGCGCTGGCGGCGGCGGGCTTTTACGGCTTCGTTCTGGGCTTCGATCTGGCCGAGGCGCGGCGGCTGGCCGGCTGGCTGGGGCGCGGGCTGGTCATGGCCTATGCGATGCTGCTGGCGCTTCTGGGGCGCGCGGGCACCATGGCCGTGCAGGGCGTGAAGGCGCGTCAGGCCGGCCGCCGCGCCGATCCCCTTCCGGCCGAGCCGCCGCCGCCCCGGCGCGGGCTGTTTGGCCGCCGCCCCGCCAGCGACTGGGACGAAACCCCCGAACTGGTCGAGCCCCAGGCCCATGACGCCACCGCCCCCACCGGCGAAGAGGTCTCGGCCCGGATCAGTGACGTGATCTCGCAGCGTGGCGGCAGCCTGCTTAGCGCGGTCACGCAGCGGCTGAACGCGAACCGGCCCGATGTGGCGCTGGATGATGCCGGGGACACGCCCGTCACCCCCGCCGATCCGCATCCTTTCGGGGCCGATACCGCCCGTATCGTGGTGCCGCCGAAACGGCCCGCGCAGCCCTCGCGTCAGGCCCGCTCCGAGGCGCAGCCCTCGCTTCGTTTCGACGATCAGGCCAGTGATTACGAATGCCCGCCCTTGTCGCTGCTGACGGCTTCCTCGACCATCGAGCGCCACCGCCTTTCCGATGAGGCCATGGCCGAAAACGCCCGCATGCTGGAAGCCGTGCTGGATGATTACGGCGTCAAGGGCCAGATCACCGCCGTTCACCCCGGCCCGGTGGTCACGCTTTACGAACTGGAACCCGCGCCGGGGCTGAAGGCCAGCCGCGTGATCGGGCTTTCCGACGATATCGCGCGGTCCATGTCGGCGCTGTCGGCGCGCGTCTCGACCGTGCCGGGGCGCACGGTGATCGGGATCGAACTGCCCAATCAGCGCCGCGAAAAGGTGCTTCTGCGCGAGATTCTGTCGGCGAAATCCTATGGCGATGCGTCCTATCCGCTGCCCTTGGCGCTTGGCAAGGATATCGGCGGCGGTCCGGTGGTGGCGAACCTTGCGAAAATGCCGCATCTGCTGATCGCGGGGACCACGGGGTCGGGGAAATCGGTGGCGATCAACACGATGATCCTGTCACTGCTTTACAAGCTGACACCCGATGAATGCCGCCTGATCATGATCGACCCCAAGATGCTGGAACTGTCGGTCTATGACGGCATCCCGC
>JAUNTV010000314.1 GCA_030538515.1 Paracoccus sp. (in: a-proteobacteria) | reverse complement strand
GGGCCATTTCAACAGCGCCTATTACGAACACAGCTTTCTGGCCAATCTGATGGGGGTCGAGCTGGTCGAGGGGGCGGATCTGTTCGTCGAGGGCGAGTTCGTCTATATGCGCACCACCGAAGGCCCGGCGCGGGTCGATGTGATCTATCGGCGCATCGATGATGCCTTTCTGGACCCCTTGTGTTTCCGCCGCGATTCCATGCTGGGCGTGCCAGGTCTGATGGATGTCTACCGTTCGGGCGGGGTGACGATCTGTTCGGCCCCCGGCGCGGGCGTGGCCGATGACAAGGCGATCTATACCTTCGTGCCCGATATGATCCGCTTCTATCTGGGTGAAGAGCCGATCCTGAAGAATGTCGACACATGGACGCTGTGGAAGCCCGACGATTACCGCCATGTCATGGACAACCTTGCCGATCTGGTCGTCAAAGAGGTCCACGGCTCGGGCGGCTACGGCATGCTGGTGGGTCCGCGATCCACCAGGGCCGAGATCGAGGAATTCCGCGCCCTGATCGAAAAGAACCCCGGAAACTACATCGCCCAGCCCACGCTGTCGCTGTCCACCTGCCCGACCTTCGTGGATGAGGGCGTGGCACCGCGCCATGTCGATCTGCGGCCCTTCTGCCTGTGTGGGGAACGGATCGAACTGGTGCCGGGCGGGCTGACCCGCGTGGCGATGCGCGAAGGATCGCTTGTCGTGAATTCCTCGCAGGGCGGGGGCGTCAAGGACACCTGGGTTCTGTCGGAATAGGGGGTAAGACATGCTCAGCCGCACCGCATCCAACCTGTTCTGGCTTGGCCGCCATATGGAACGCGCCGAGACCGCCTCGCGGCTGTTCGAGGTGGGCGCGCGCATCACGCTTCTGCCCAATACGGTCGAAGGCTATCGCAATGAATGGGAATCGCTGCTGCGTGCCGCCGGCACGGCCGGGCAGTTCCATCGCGATTATGCGGCGGTCAATGAAGAGAACATGGAGAAATTCATGATCTTCGACCGCGACAACCCCTCGTCCGTCGCAAGCTGCATCCATGATGCGCGCGAATCGGGCCGGATCGTGCGCACGGCGCTGACAAGCCGTGTCTGGGACGCGCTGAATGTCGCCTGGCAGGAGATGCGCGCCCTTGCGCCGGGGCAGGAAGATGCCGCCGATCTGGCCGACTTCACGGCCCGCCATGCCGCGACCGTGCATGGGGCCATCGATGGCACGCAGCTTCGCAATGACGGTTTCCATTTCATGAAGCTGGGCTATGCGCTGGAACGCGCCGACAGCACCGCGCGTGTGCTGGATGTGAAATATTTCGTCCTGCTGCCGCGTGTGGAATTCGTGGGATCGGGGCTGGACAGCTATCAATGGCAGGTGATCCTGCGCGCGATGTCGGCGCATCGGGCCTTTCACTGGGCCTACGGCGAGGATGTCAGCGCCGCCCGCGTCGCGCATTTCCTGATCCTCAACGGCGAGGCGCCGCGCTCGCTGATCACCTCGGTTCATGAGGCGCTGTGGCATCTCGATGCGCTTGCCCGGCGTTACGGTGACGCGATCCCCCACAGCGCCCGCGATCATGCCCGCCGCCTGTCCGAGCGTCTGGGCGCGATGAACATCGAGCAGGTCTTCGACGACGGGCTGCATGAATTCCTGAGTGCCTTCATCATCGAGATCGGCCAGATCGCGAGCAGCGTTCAGGATGATTATTTTGACGGCAGGGGGTGACGATGCGGCTCAGGATCTCTCATCATACGGTCTATGACTATGCCCGGCCGGTCCGCTTCGGGGTGCAAAGCCTGCGGCTGGTGCCTTCGGTCTTCGACGGCCAGAAGGTCATCGAATGGACGGCCGAGCTGGAGGGCGCGCGCCCCGGCGCGGGTTTTCGTGACGGTGCCGGGGACTGGGTGCAGGGCTGGACGATCCGTGGCCCGGTGGACCGGCTGGCGGTGCGGATCGAGGGCGTGGTCGAAACCACGGATCTTGCCGGCGTGCTGCGCGGCCACCGCGAGGCGATCCACCCGATGGTCTATCTGAAAACGACGCCCGCGACCCGGCCCGACGATGCCATCACCGATCTGGCCCATGGGCCGGGGCAGGGGCTGGCTGCGCTTGATCTGGCCCATGAACTGGCCGGCGCTGTTGCCGCGGCGATCACCTATACGCCCGGTGCGACCGGCCTTCAGACCCCGGCGGCCGAGGCCCTGGCACAGGGCGCGGGCGTCTGTCAGGACCATGCCCATGTGCTGATCGCCGCCGCCAGGGCGCGCGGCCTGCCGGCGCGCTATGTCTCGGGCTATCTGCATGCCGATGCCGAGGGGGGCGTGCATGAGGCCGCCCATGCCTGGGCCGAGGTCTTCATCGACAGGCTTGGCTGGGTCGGTTTTGATGCGGCCAATCGCTGCTGCCCGGATGATCTTTATGTGCGCACCTGTTCGGGGCTGGATGCGCGCGACGCGGCCCCCATACGCGGCGTCACCCTGATGGGCGGGGCGGAACGGCTGGATGTGACGGTTGCGGTCGAACGCGTCGATGCCTAGACTGGGCGACTGATGAAACTTTGGGCAGGCGATGACTTATTGCGTTGCACTGAAACTGAATGCCGGGCTGGTGCTGCTGTCGGATACGCGCACCAATGCCGGGCTGGACAATATCTCGACCTATCGCAAGATGTTCTTCTTCGAGGAGCCGGGCGAGCGGGTGATCGCGCTGATGACCGCAGGCAGCCTGTCAGTCACCCAGACCGCCATCTCGCGTCTGCAAGAAGCCATCGACGCGCCCGACGCGGATGAGGCGACCTCGATCATGCGGGCCCAGACCATGCTTGGCGTGGTCGGCATCATCGGCGATGCGCTGGCGCGCACCCGGCGCGAGATCGCGCTGCAATGCGCCGATCTGAAGCAAAGCCAGGCAAGCGCCAGCATGATCGTTGCCGGACAGCGCGCAGGCGGCGAGATGCGGCTGTTTCTGGTCTATCCCGAGGGCAATCATATCGAGGCGACCGAGGACACGCCCTATCTGCAAATCGGCGAGCATAAATACGGCAAGCCGATCCTCGACCGCGTGGTGACGCCCGCGACCAGCCTTGAGGATGCGCAAAAGGCGGTGCTTTTGTCGATGGATTCCACGATGAAATCGAATCTTTCGGTGGGCATGCCGCTGGATCTGGCGATCATCGAAAAGGACGCCTGCCGGGTCAGCGCGCGGCGTCGGATCATGAAGGGCGATCCGCAGTTTTCCGCCATGTCCGAGGCATGGTCCGAGGCGCTGCGCGATGCCTTCGTGAAGATGCCGCTTTAGGGCGGGGCCGGGAAG
>JAUNTV010000313.1 GCA_030538515.1 Paracoccus sp. (in: a-proteobacteria) | reverse complement strand
GACCCTGACCACCCAACAGCAAATGCTTGTCGAACAGCGTATCAGCAATGACGCGAAATCCCCTGTCGTCGCCTATCTTCTTCTGGTCTTTCTGGGCTGGTTCGGGGCGCATCGCTTCTATCTGGGCCAGACCGGCACGGCAATCACCATGCTGATTCTGACCATTCTGGGCGCGCTGACCTTTGTCATGATCATCGGGATATTCATGCTGGCGGCCGTCGGCATCTGGTGCGTGATCGATATCTTCCTGATCCCCGGCATGATCCAGAAAGACAAGGATACGATCCGCAACCGTCAGATCACCATGCTGATGACCGCGCCGCATCAGGGCTGACAGGTCCGGGCACGATCCGGGCGGCACCTGTCTGGCGCGACTGCTGCACCGCGCCGGGCAGCGCCGCGATCAGCGCGACAATCCCCCCGCCACGCTTGGCACGTCACCTGCCGCGAACCCGTAATGCCTGAGCCAGCGCAGATCGCTTTCGAAAAAGGCGCGCAGGTCGGGGATGCCGTATTTCAGCATGGCGATACGGTCGATCCCCATGCCGAAGGCAAAGCCCTGCCACTGCGAAGGATCGATCCCGCCCGCCTGCAAAACCTTCGGATGCACCATGCCGGAACCAAGGATCTCAAGCCAGCTGTCGCCCTGCCCGATCTTCAGCGTGCCCCCTTCCCATGAGCAACGGATATCCACCTCGGCCGAGGGTTCCGTGAAAGGGAAATGACTGGCGCGGAAGCGCAGTTCGACCTCATCGAGTTCGAAGAAGGCGCGGCAGAATTCTTCCAGTGTCCATTTCAGGTTGGCCATGGAGATATCGCGCCCGATGGCCAGCCCCTCGACCTGATGGAACATCGGCGTATGGGTCTGGTCCATATCCATCCGGTAGACCCGGCCCGGCGCGATCACGCGGATCGGCGCGCCACTGGCCTGCATGGCGCGGATCTGGACCGGGCTTGTATGGGTGCGCAGCACATGGGGCGGGCGGTCGTCGCCCGCGGCCCGGTGCATGAAAAACGTGTCATGCTCCTGCCGGGCGGGGTGTTCGGGCGGAATGTTCAGCGCGTCGAAATTGTTCCAGTCACTTTCCACCTGCGGACCCTCGGCCACCGCGAAACCCATGTCCGAGAAGATCGCCGTGACCTCTTCCGTGACCTGGCTGACCGGATGAATGCTGCCCTGCCCGCGCGGGCGTCCGGGCAGGGTCACGTCCAGCCATTCATCGCGCAGGCGGGCGTCCAGGGCGACATCTTCCAGCCCCGATTTCTTCGCGCGCAGCGCCGCGTCGATCTCGTCGCGCAGCCGGTTCAGCGCGGCACCGGTGGTCTGGCGCTCCTCGGGAGTCATGCGGCCCAGTTCACGCATCGCCAGGCTGATCTCGCCCTTCTTGCCAAGCGCGGCCAGCCGCACCTCTTCCAGCGCGGGGGCATCGGCGGCATCGGCCACACGGGCAAGATAAGTTGTGCGAAGCGTGTCGAGATCGGTCATCGGCGTCATCCTGATTTTCCCGCGCGGCTTAGCATGGGTTGGGATGGGGTGAAAGTGCCCCCCTCGGACAGCCCGGACACGCCGCACCGGTCGCGCCTCCATCTCCCTGCACTGCGGTTAACCGCGCCAGTCCCCATCTTTCTTCTGTCCATAAATATCCTCGGGGGCACGGGGGCAGACAGCCCCCGCCCGGCGGTGGCGCGATCGCGCGCGCCCTTGGGCGGATACGGCGTTCAGCCTTTGCGCGCGGCCTCCAGCGCGGGGGGAAGGGCTGCGGCGAAAAGATCAAGCTCAGGGTCCGGCGCGCAGGAGATACGAATGCACCGATCCAGAGGGGCCACGCCCGGCATGCGCGCGAAAATCCCCCGCGCCTCCAGCCCGGCCAGCACGCGGCGGGCGAAATCACCATCCTCGCCGCAGTCGATCGCCACGAAATTCGTGGCCGAGGGCAGCGCATGCAGCCCCTGAGCAGCCGCGATCCGGGCCAGCCGGTCGCGGGCACGGGCGGTCTTTTCGCGGGTCAGGTCAAGCCAGTGCCGGTCGGCCAGGGCACCAAGCGCAGCCGCCTGTGCGATCAGGTTGACCCCGAAATGATTGCGGATGCGATCAAAGCCCGCCATCAGCCCCGCCGCCCCGATCGCATAGCCGACACGCAGGCCGGCCAAGGCGTAAGCTTTTGAAAATGTGCGCATCCTGATCACGCGCGGATCAGCGGGATCGATCCGGGGAATGGCGGATGGTGGCGCGAATTCGGCGTAAGCCTCATCCAGGATCAGCAGGCAGTCCGGGGGCATGTGATCCAGCAGGCGCCGGATTTCCGCGCCATCATGCCAGCTTCCCATCGGGTTGTCGGGATTGGCGAAATAGATCAGCCGCGCGCGGGTCTCATGCGCGCGGGCCATCAGCGCGGCCAGATCCTCATGGTCGTCGCGATAGGGCCGCTTGTGGATCACCCCGCCAAAGCCCGCGACGTGATAGTTGAAGGTCGGATAGGCCCCGTCCGAGGTCACGACCGCATCGCCCGGCGCGATGATCAGCCGCACCAGCAGGCCAAGAAGCGCGTCGATCCCCTCGCCGATCATGATATGCGCGGGGTCGATCCGCTCATGCGCGGCAAGCGCCATGCGCAGATCATGACTTTCGGAATCGCCATATTTCCAGACCTCGGAAGCGGCGCGCTGCATGGCCTGAACGGCACGGGGCGAGGGGCCAAAGCCGTTCTCATTCGCGCCGATCCGGGCGCGGAAAGGCGCGCCGCGACGACGCTCCAGCGTGTCGGGGCCGACAAAGGGGACGGTGGCGGGCAGCGAATCGGGGATCGGGGCGAAGCGCATCACCGCCCCCCCCCGAAAAGACCCGTCAGCGCGCCCTGTAGCCCGGCGCGCAATCCGTCGATCCGCGCCAGAAAGGCCGCGACGGATTCGGGTGCCTGACCCGAAGCCACCCAGACCTGCCCGCCCAGATAGGCAACAAGCAAGGCCCCGGCCAGCACCAATCCGCGCAGCAGCCCACGGCGATAACCGCTGGTGGCCGGGCCGGTCGCAGTCGCCAGCGGTTGCGGGGCGGCTTCGGGCGGCGGGGGCTGGGTCTGAAGCGTCGCGGCCAGTTGCTCGACATCGGGCAGCCCGCGCGGGACGCGCCGGGGCGGGGGCGGCGGCAGGGGCGGGGGCGATGCAGGGGAAGGCGCTGCCCCATCAGCCGGGGGCACGGAGGGCGGGGCCTCATCAGCCTTGGCGCGATATGCCCCGGACGGGGCGGGCGCTGCGGGCCGGGTCGCCGGTTCCGGCTGCGCGGTCGGGGCATTCTGCACTCTG
>JAUNTV010000009.1:18894-24102 GCA_030538515.1 Paracoccus sp. (in: a-proteobacteria) | reverse complement strand
GAACCCCTTGGGCGGGGGCGCATCCATGGGGCGCCCGAAAATCGCGTGATCGGCCATGTTCCAACCCTTTCCTGCTTCTGCCCGCGCCCGCGAGCGCCAGCCTGTTTCACCGATCATTAAGGCATTCCCCGCCCCTTTGACCAGAGCAGCACCCCATCAGCCGGGCAAAGAAAAACCCCGGCCGCATCGGTAGCGGTCCGGGGTTTCGGGCCTGAGCTTCGGGCAAGGCGACTGGTGGCGCGATCAGTAGGTGCGCGCAACCACATCGCTGATATCCGCGCGCGAAAGCCCGATATCGGCCAGTTCACGCTCTGACAGGCGTTCGAGTTCGGCACGCGTCTCGCGGCGCAGCGCCCAGACACGCAGGGTCTCGGTCAGGCGGGCGAAAAAGCCTTCATGGCGGGGCATGGTGATCATGGTCATCGGTCTGTCCTTACGTCTTTCGGTGCCGGCAGCGCGGCGATACGATATCAATCTGTTGCCGCTGAAATAGGCGATTGCCGCATTTGCAACCAGACCCGGAAGCTGCAAAGCCGCTATGCGCGGAATGCAGAACTTCCTTGTCTTGCAGGGGAATTCGTCACGCAGACGTGACTGGAAGGGCGGAACCCCGGCGGCTGATGCCGCAGCGCAGCATCACCAGTCGCCCAAATATGCCTGAAAAAGCGTCAGCGCAGCGACGGCGGCGGTATCGGCGCGCAGGATACGCGGGCCAAGGCTGACGGGATGAACGAACGCAGCGTCACGAAGCCGCGCCTGTTCGGCGGGCGAAAAGCCGCCCTCGGGCCCGATCAGCACCGCCCATGGCCCGCGCGCAAGGCCCGCCAGACGATCCGCCACGCCAACCCTTGATTCGTCCGCCCACAGGATGCGCCGCGTCCCGTCCCAACCGTCAAGCAGCCGCGCCAGCGGGGTCAGCGCCGCCACCTTTGGCACGAAGGTGCCGCCGCATTGCTCGGCGGCCTCGATGGCATGGGCTTGCAGGCGGTCCTGGCGGATGCGCTCGGCATTGGTGTGATCGGTCTGGACGGGCAGGATGCGCGCGGCGCCCATCTCGGCGGCTTTCTCGACGATGAAATCCGTGCGCGCCTTCTTGATCGGCGCGAACAGAAGCCACAGATCGGGCGGATCGCGCTGCGGGGCAAGCTGCGCCATGGCGCGCGCCTCTCCCGCGCGTTTGCCAAGCGTGGTGATTTCCGCGTCCCATGCGCCCGCAAGGCCGTTGAAAACCTCGATCACGGCACCGGGACGCAGCCGCATCACACCGCCCAGATAATGCGCCTGATCCGCGCTCAAGGGGATGGCTTGCCCCGCCCCGAGCGGGTGATCTATGAACAGCCTGATCTTCGACATGGGGTATTCCTATGAAACCCGTCCTGCAAATACCAGATGCCGTGCGCGATGCCGTCAATGGAAACTGGGTGGATAACGCGGCACCGGCCCATTGGCGGCCATGGCTGCGGCTGAGCCGGATAGACCGGCCGATCGGGACATGGCTTCTGCTGCTGCCCTGCTGGTGGGGGATCGGGCTGGCGATGATGGCCGACGGCCCGCGATGGTTCGACCTGTGGATCGCGCTTGCCTGCGCCATCGGCGCGGTCGCCATGCGCGGGGCGGGCTGCACGTGGAATGACATCACCGACCGCGATATCGACGGCGCGGTCGACCGCACGGCGAAGCGGCCCATCCCCTCGGGTCAGGTCAGCGTCAGGGGCGCGGTGATCTGGATGGTCCTTCAGGCGCTGATCGGGCTGGCGATGCTGCTGACGCTTGGCGGGGCGGCGATCTGGCTTGGCATGCTCAGCCTGCTGCCCGTCGCCATCTATCCCTTCGCCAAGCGGTTCACATGGTGGCCCCAGGTCTTTCTGGGCGTGGCCTTCAACTGGGGGGTGATGCTGGCCTATGCCGCCCATCGCGGCGGGCTGGATGGCGCGCCGATCATCGCATGGTTCGGCGGCATCGCCTGGACGGTGTTCTACGACACCATCTACGCGCATCAGGATTACGAATATGACGCGCTGATCGGGGTGAAATCCACCGCGCGCCTGTTCGGGGCCGATACCAAGAAATGGCTGGCGGGTTTCGGCGCGCTGGCGGTTTTGTTACTGGCGCTGGCGATTCTGGCCACGGGGGTCTCGGGTCTGGGGCGCATCATCGCGCAGATCGGGCTCATCGGCTTTGCCGCGCATCTTTTCTGGCAGCTTCGCCGGCTCGATCTGGGCGACAGCGGGGCGCAACTGATGCTTTTTCGCGCCAATCGCGACGCCGGGCTGATCCTTGCCGTTTTCCTTGTCCTTGCCGGGATCGTGTAGCCGCGCGCGATTTACAAGCCGCAGAATGGATTCTAACCCGGTGCCATGAATGATCTGGATCACCCCCGCGCGCACCCCCGGCCAGAGGGGCGCATGGCCCGCCTGACGCTGAGCGTGCTGGTGCTTGCACTGGCCGGTGCCGGCGCATGGGAGGCCGCGACCCGCATCACCGACCGGATCGAGGCCGATACGGCCGCCCGCGCCCGCGCCGCCCTTGCCGCCGAGGGCGGGATGGGCTGGGCCCGCGTCAGCGCCGACGGGCTGGTGCTGCGCCTGACCGGCACCGCCCCCGATGAGGTGGCGCGTTTCCGCGCGCTTGGCAGTGTCGCAGGCGGTCTGGATGACCGGCGCATCGATGACCAGATGCGGGTGGCGGCGCGCGCGCTGCTGGAACCGCCGGCCTTCTCGCTGGAACTCATGCGTCAGGGACAGGCGGTGTCGCTGATCGGGCTGATGCCGGAACGCACCAACCGCGACCGGCTGGCGGCAAGGCTGGCGGGGGGCGGCGTCGATGTCACCGACCTGACCTCCAGCGCGGCCTTTCCTGCGCCGCCTGACTGGACGCCCGCGCTGGATTACGCCATTGCCGCGGCGCTTGCGCTGGAACAGGGCACGGTCTCGGTGATGCCGGGTCAGGTGCGCATCACCGGCAATGCCGCAACCCCCGCCGACAAGACAAGGATCGAGGCCGCGCTGACCGCCGCCCGCCCCGATGGCATCACCGTCGAGACCGCCATCTCGGCCCCGCTGCCGGTGATCGCGCGCTATGCGCTGCGTCTCAGCCGTCAGGGCGGTCAGGCCCGGCTGGAAACCTGCGCCGCCGAAACGCCCGCAGCGCGCGACCGCATCCTTGCCGCCGCCCGCGCAGCCGGTGCCGCGCCGGGGCCCGAGGATTGCCGCCTTGGCATCGGCGCGCCGCCGGGCTGGGAACAGGCGGTGCTGGCGGCGCTGAGCCATGCCACCACCGGCACGCTGGATATTCTGGATGGCACCGTCCGCGTGACCCTGCCGCCCGACACAACCGATGAGGCGATGGCCGCGCTGCAGGACGACCTTGCCCCCGCGCTGCCCACCGGCTTCACGCTTGGTCTTGCCCGCGCCGAGCCCGCCCCCGACGACAGCCCCGCGCATTTCACCGCCGAGACCGGCAGCTCCGGCCCGGCCCGGATCGAAGGCGTGATCACCGATGAGACCATGCGCCAGACCGTGCAATCGCTGGCCCGCGCGCAGCTTGGCCCGGTCGAGGGCGAGTTGCGCCTTGACCCGTCGACGCCCGAGGGCTGGCCCTTGCGCGTGCTGGCGGGGCTGGATGCCATGAGCACGCTCGACCGCGCCCGGCTGGAGGTGACGCAGGACCGGATCGCGCTGACCGGCATCAGCGGTGATCCGGCCGCGGCGGAACGCGCGATCCTTGCGCTGGCGAACCGGCTTGGGCCGGGGGCGGAATATGCGCTCTCGATCGCCTATGACCGCAGGCTTGACCCCGATATCGCCCATCCCGACGGGACCGAATGCGTGGACCGGCTGAATACGGTGATGCTGGTTTCGGAAATCGGGTTCGAACCGGCCAGTGCGCGCATTGCCGGCGATATCGCGCCGGTGCTGGATGAAATGGCCGCGATCATGCGGGATTGCGCCGATTACCGGATCGAACTGGCCGGCCATACCGACAGTCAGGGCAGCGCGGATTCGAACCTGCGCCTGTCGCATGACCGCGCCGGGGCCGTTCTGGATGCCATGCGCGAGGCCGGGCTTCCCGTCTCGAATATCACCGCCGATGGCTATGGCGCGACCCGGCCCATCGCCGAGAACGATACCGAGGAAGGCCGCGAGGCCAATCGCCGGATCGAGATGACGCTGATCTCGCCCGAACCGGTGGCGGTGCCGCTGCCGGTCTCGGATATCGCGACAGGCCGCACGCCCACGCCAGAGGCCGCGGAACATGCGCTGATGGCCCGGCTGTCTGACCTGCCCGCGCCGGTGATCGGGCTGCCCGCGCCGCTTTTCGGCACCGATCGTCTGGCGACCCCGCCCCGGATCGAGCCCCCGGCCGAGGTGATCGAGGCCACGCCCGACACGCCCCGCCCGCCCTTCCGGCCCGATACCGAAACCCCGCAGGAGGCCCCGCAATGACCCGCGACGATCTTATCATCGCTACGGCCCTGATCCTGTTCGCGGCCTTTGTTCTGGGCTGGTTCTCGGGCTGGATGATCACCCGCCTGACCCGCCCCGGCCGTGCCGAGATCGCCCGCCACCACCAGCTTGCCGCCGAGTTCCACAGCGCCGAGGCCGCCCATATCGCCGCCATGGCCGAAGCCAAGGAACGCGAGGCCGCCCTGCACGAACGCCTCGCCTTCGTCGGCAGCGAACTGGCACAAAGCCGCGCCGCACTGGAAGACGCCACCACCGAGATCGAGGAACTCCGCGACTACATCGACCGCCATATCACGCCGAAATAACCACCCCGCCGATACCGCCAACCCTGCCGGCCCGGCCGGCCCGGCCGCAGCGCGGCGACGAAAGCACCGGTCTTCGGCATCCTGGAACGGGGCGTTCGGGGGCGCTGACAGATTGTGAAAATCTGTTCCAGAACAATGCTTGCCGCTATCGCCTGGGGGCCTATGCACGTCATTTCCGGGGGCACCTCGGGCGGCTTCAAGGGCCATGACGGGCTGGCAGAGGCGGCTTGTCGCGCCGTCACGCTTTGACGAACATTACCGCCAGAAGCGCGCCATGTTCGGTGAAAACGGCTTTCATATCAGTGGCATCGCAAACTTCTGGGGCCATGAAAAGCCAGCTTCCAGGCCTTTCTGAAGAATTTCAATAGCCGTGGCAGAGAGCTTTGCAAACGCCTGCCGAGACCATGCAGAATGAAGACCCTCAAGCGCTGAACTGG
>JAUNTV010000009.1:17132-18884 GCA_030538515.1 Paracoccus sp. (in: a-proteobacteria) | reverse complement strand
GCACGACCCCGCGCCGCCGTCAGGACAGGTGGCGCGGGGTCGTGGCGTTGTTTCCGGGTGAAAAGGGCAAGGCAGGCTTTTCGCTGCCCTGCCCCTTGCGCCGTCCGTCCGGGTCTGGTGGATCAGACGCCCGCCTCGACGATGGCGCGCGCCAGAACCGGCACGCTGTCGCGGTTCAGCCCGGCGATGTTCAGGCGCGAATCGCCCACCATATAGATCGCCGCATCCTCTTTCATCCGCGCCACCTGTTCGGGCGTCGCGCCAAGCCGCGAGAACATGCCGCGATGGCGCGCGATGAAGTCGAAGCGGTCGGTTCCGGTCAGGGCGCGCAACTCGCCCGCCAGCTGCTCACGCAGGGCCAGCATGGTCTGGCGGACCTCTTCCAGTTCGGCCTTCCAGTCGGCGGCCAGCCCCGCATCGCCCAGAATGGTCGAGACGATCCGCGCCCCGTGATCGGGGGGGAAGCTGTAATTCTGCCGGTTCAGATAGGCCAGCGTCCCCTGCGCCAGATCACGGCTTTTCCGATCAGCGCCAAGCGCCATCAGAATGCCCGTGCGCTCACGGTAGATGCCGAAATTCTTGGAACATGAGGCCGCGATCAGCACCTCGGGCAGACGGGCGGCGATCATGCGGGTGGCGGCGGCGTCTTCTTCCAGCCCGTCGCCGAAGCCCTGATAGGCCAGATCGATCAGCGGGACCGCACCGGTCTTTGCCCGGCCGTCGGGTTCGCGCCGGTCGGGTTATGGCAGCAGCCATGCAGCAGAACCAGATCGCCCTTCTTCGCGCGCCCGATACCCGCCAGCATGGCATCGAAATCGACCCCGCGCGTGGCATTGTCGAAATAGGGATACATTTCATAGGCCTGACCCAGATAGTTCAGGATCGAGACGTGATTGGGCCAGGTCGGGTCCGAGACATGGACAACCGCGTCTGGATTGGCCATGCGCAGCAGTTCCAGCGCCTGCCGGATCGCGCCCGTGCCACCCACCGTCGCGACCGAGGCCAGACGATCCGCCCCGTCCCATGGCCCCAGCACCATCTGCGCCAGCGACTGGCGATATTCCCCGGTCCCGGCAAGCGCGGTATAGGCCTTGCTGTCCTGTTCCTCCCAGATCCGGCGCTCGGCGGCCTTGACGGCGCGCATCACCGGGGTCAGCCCGGTCGGGTCCTTGTAGACGCCAACGCCAAGGTCGATCTTGCCCTGGCGCGTATCGGCCTTGAACTCACCCATCAGGGCCAGAATTTTATCGGGGGCCTGCGCCCTCAGATTACCCAGCATCATGCATCTCCGGTTGCGATCTTCATCTCGGGGCTGGCGCCCCATTCGGTCCATGACCCGTCATAAAGCGCGTGATCGGGCAGGCCCAGAACCTCAAGCGCCAGCGAAAGCGAGGCCGCCGTCACCCCCGAGCCGCAGGTCGTCACCACCGGGCGCGACAGGTCCACGAAAGCGGCCTGGAAGGCGGCGCGAAGCGCGTCGGTGGGGCGCAGCGTGCCGTCTTCGGCGTAAAGGCGGTCGAACGGCAGGTTCTTCGCGCCCGGCATATGGCCCGAACGCAGGCCGGCGCGCGGCTCGGGTGCCTCGCCCCGGAAGCGGGGGGCGGCGCGCGCATCCACGATCTCATGCGTGCCCAGATCGGATGCCGCCGCCACCTGCGCCTTGTCGCGGATCAGCGCCCCGTTGCGGTGCGTGCTCAGCCGGGCGGGGGCGTGGCGGGCGGGGCTATCGCTTGTGGGGCGCGCCTCGGCCAG
>JAUNTV010000009.1:12699-17122 GCA_030538515.1 Paracoccus sp. (in: a-proteobacteria) | reverse complement strand
CATTTCCCAAGCCCGCCATCAAGCACGGCGACATCGCGGATGCCCATCAGCCGGAAGGTCCACCAGGCCCGCGCCGCGCTGCGCGTGGCCGAATGGTCGTAAACGATCACCCGATGCCCGTCGCCCACCCCCATCGCGCCAAGCCGCGCGGCGAAGAAATCGGGCGGAGGGGCCATATGCGGCAAATCGCTGTCAGGGTCCGAAAGCGCATCGATATCGAAGAAGATCGCGCCCGGAATATGGCAGGCCGCATATTCGGCCCGCGCATCGCGTCCGCTGGCCGGCATATGCCAGCTTGCATCGAGAATGCGCAGATCGGCGTCGCCAAGGCGCGCCTCCAGCCATGCGGTCGATACGAGATTTTGCCGGTCAGCGCCCAAGATCGCCTCTCCCCTGTCTGCGGGCATGCTGTAACGCCGGGCCGGGGCCTGAGCAATCGAAATGCGCAGAACGCCGGGGCGCGCGGGCGGGCCTTGCCGGGGCGGGCGGGCCTGCGCTAGCCTGCATCCGCACGACCCCGACGGAGGAAGCGATGCCGGCCTCGATCCTGTTTGTCTGTCTTGGCAATATCTGCCGCTCACCCATGGCCGAGGGTGCGATGCGTGCCGCAGCCGCCCGCGCGGGCACGGATATCACCATCGATTCCGCTGGCACCGGCGCCTGGCATCTGGGCAGCCCGCCCGACCGGCGCGCCCAATATGAGGCTGCGCGGAACGGCGTCGATATCTCGGGGTTGCGCGCGCGCAAGGTCATGGCCGGGGATTTCGACCGCTTCGATCACATCATCGCCATGGACGGCGCCAATCTGGCCGAGCTTCGCGCCATGGCCCCGGCCCGGGCGCGCGCGCGCCTGTCGCTGCTGATGGATCACGTCGAAGGCGGGGCGGGGCAATCGGTGGCCGACCCTTTCTACGGGGGCGATGCGGGCTTCCGGAAGGTCTGGGCCCAGGTCGAGGCGGGCGCGGCGGGTCTTCTGGCGCATCTGACCGTCAAGAACGGCTGAGCGGCGCATCTTTACTTTACCCGGGCCCGCTTCTATCTCTGCCCGACCATGGCCAAGCAGAACACCGACCCCAATTACAAGATCATCGCCGAGAACCGCCGCGCGCGTTTCGATTATTTCATCGAAAGCGATCTTGAGGCGGGGATCATGCTGACCGGTTCCGAGGTGAAATCCCTGCGCACCGGGCAGGCCAATATCGCGGAAAGCTATGCCTCGGTCGAGGGGGGGGAGCTTTGGCTGATCAACGCCTATATCTCGACCTATCTTCAGGCGGGCGTCTTCGGTCATGAGGAACGCCGCCGCCGCAAGCTGCTGGTCAGCCGCAAGGAACTGGCGCGCCTTTGGGCCGCCGTGGGCCGCGAGGGCATGACGCTGGTGCCGCTGGTGATGTATTTCAACCATCGCGGGCTGGTGAAGCTGAAAATCGGCGTCGCCAAGGGCAAGAAGGTGGCCGACAAGCGCGAGACATCGGCCAAGCGCGACTGGAACCGCCAGAAGCAGCGGCTGCTCAAGCAGAACCAGTAAAGGCGCGGCGGATCGAAGATCGCGCGTCGCCGGTGGGGATGTGACCCCCTGTCTGACGATCGCCGCCGTTCCGGGGGCTGCGCTGAACGGGATCGGGGACCGGACCATATCTGATCGACAATCTGGTCATGACCGGGTGTCAGGGGCTGCATGACATGGCCGAACCGGGTGATGAGGAAACCGCCGGGCTTTATCTGAATACGGGCTGATCCGCTGCCCGTCGCGGCGGATGCGATACCGGATGCCTCCGGCGGGGATATTTGGGGACAGAAGAAGCCGACAATCCGGGATCAGTGGGCCGGCCCTTGCCGCCCGGTGGTTGCGTCATGCCCGCGTGATGCCCTGCGCCCGGAGCAGCCAGCCCAAAAGGCACTTTGCGCGCCTGCGTGAAAACCCGTCGCCGCGGCCCGCCCGGCCAGCGACGCGGGCGGGGCGTCATCCATAGGCACGCCGCGTCAGGCTTCCCCGGCAAGGGGCCGCGCGTTCCCTTCACGGCCGCCGATATCACCCCCCCCCCGGCGCGGACCTGCGGGACGGCTGCCTAGCGGCGCAGCTGGCGGATGCGGAGCGTCACGCGCTGGCGGGTCTCATCGGGTTCTTCGGCAAGGGCGGCCATCAGGCTTTGCATCTCGCCGCGCAGCCCGTGCATTTCATCGAGCACGCTCATCATCAGGCTCAGCGCATCGCCGTCCAGCCCGTAATCCTCGGCGAGATTGCACAGAAGCTGGACGCGGGCGCGGTCGACCTCGCGGAAGGTTTCGCCCGCGTCCGAGATCACCGGGCGCACCACGCGCAGCGACAGGAAATGCGCCAGCCGGGGCGCGGTCAGATCATCGATCAGGGCGATCAGATCGTCGGCGGTGTAATCTGCCATGGCTCAGCCCTCCATCCCCCGGCGCGGGTCATAGGCGTGATCCTTGCGCCATTTCTCCATGAATTCAGCCAGTTCCGGGTCGATTGCCGGTGGCATGACGATCTTGAGCTGGACATATTGATCGCCGCCCCTGATGCCCTTGCCCTTCAGGCGCAGCTTTGGGCAGGGTCATGGCGACCCTGCCGGTCAGGGTCGGCACCTCGACGCGCGCGCCCAGCACGGCCTCGTCGATCGCGACGGGCAGGATCAGCGTCACGTCATCGCCCTCGCGCTGCCAGTCGGGATGCGCGCCGACGCTCAGCGTCAGATAGGCATCGCCGCGCGCGCCCTTGCCCATCCCCTCGCCGCCCTTGCCGCGCAGGCGGATCACCTGACCATCCGCCGCGCCTTCGGGGATTTTCACATCCAGCGCATTGCCGTCCGGCAGGGTGATCCGGGTCGAGCCACCCCTGGCGGCGGTCAGAAAGTCGATCTCAAGCGCGAAGCGGTGATCCTGCCCGCGCATGTCGAAGCCCTGGCGTTGGCCGCCGCCCGAGCGGGCGAAGCCCTCGGCGGTCTCAAAGCCGCCCCGGCCCGCACGCGCGCCGAAAAGATCGTCGAACACATCCGAATAATCCCCGAACCCGGCCGAGGAATAGTGCCGGTAGGGGTTATCCCCGCGCTCGGCGAAATCGCGGTAGTAGCGCTGCTGCGCGCGTTCCTGTCCCTGTGCATCGATCTCGCCCGCGTCGAAACGCGCCCGCTGATCGGGGTCTTTCAGCAGATCATAGGCCGCCGAGGCCGCCTTGAAGCGTTCAGCCGCCGCCGGATCGGGGTTGAGATCGGGGTGATCGGTCTTGGCGATCTTGCGATAGGCCTTCTTGATATCACCAGCCGAGGCGGTTTTCGCCACCCCGAGCGCCTTGTAGGGATCATCCATCGCCCTGCCCTTATCCTGTCACGCCCGTCACACGCCCCTTATGCCCCGTCGCGGAAACAGGCCGCAAGCGGGTCGGGAATGGCGAAGTCCTTCAGCGCGCGCGCGCGTGCCATGGCAGACATCTTGCGCGCGGTCAGCCGGACGATGCGGTCCATTTCCTCTTCGCTCTGGGTTTCGGCAAAGGGGGCCATGTAATGCTGCATAAAGGTGAATACAGCCACATCTTCAAGGGCCTGCACGTCATGATCGCGCTTGATCCCTTCCTTGCGCAGCATCTTTTCGGCATGCGCGATCTCATCGGGGGGATAGCCCGCATCCGTCATGATCCCGGCCACGCGGGCGGCATGGCGGCGGCCCTGCTCGGCGCGCCAGTCCAGATAGCCCTTGCGGCCCTCGGGGAAATCCGCGCGCGCCAGCATCCAGCGTTCGATATGCTGGCCCCGGCAGGCGATGCGCAGGGGATCGCCCGCATCGGGATAAAGGCGCTGCTGGTTTTCGGTCATGCGCTGACCGTAAAGCAGTTCGGCCGGCTGGCCGCCTTCCTGATTGGGATCGGCGGCATTGGCCCTGTCGATCATGGCGAAGGCGCGGGTCAGTCTGTCGGTCATCTCTGGCTGTGTCATGGGGGTATCTTGCCGCGCGGCGCGGGCCATGTCATGCCCTAAAAATGCTGAACGAGACCGATCTTGCCGAACTGACCGCGCTGAGGCAGGCGCTGCACCGCGCACCGGAACTCTCGGGGCACGAACATGAAACCGCCGCCCGCATCGCCGGCGCCCTGCGTGATCTGGGCGCGGATGAGGTGCTGGCCGGGCTTGGCGGCACCGGGGTTGCGGCGGGATTTCGCGGGGCGGTGCCCGGCCCATCGGTCATGTTCCGCGCCGAGCTTGACGCGCTGCCCATCCATGAAACAGGCGCGCGGCCGCATGTCTCGGCCCGGCCCGGCATCGCGCATCTATGCGGCCATGACGGCCATATGGCGGGGCTTCTGGGGCTGGCGCGCCTGCTGGCGCGGGCGCGGCCTGCGCGCGGCATGGTCTGGCTGTTCTTCCAGCCGGCCGAGGAAAACGGCGCGGGCGCTGCCCTGATGCTGGCCGATCCG
>JAUNTV010000009.1:0-12689 GCA_030538515.1 Paracoccus sp. (in: a-proteobacteria) | reverse complement strand
TTACGGCTTCGCCATCCATAATTATCCCGGCCTGGCGCCTGGTCATGCGCTGATCGGGAAGGGCGCGATGAATTGCGCCTCGGTCGGGATGCGGGCGGGGTTCAGGGGCGCGACGGCGCATGCCTCGGAACCCGAAAAGGCGCGCACGCCCGCCCGCGCCATCGCCGCGATCATCCCCGCGCTTCTGGCGCTGTCGCAAGGCGCGACAGAGGATGCGGATTTCCGGCTGGTGACCATCACCCATCTGAACATGGGCGCGCCCGCCTTCGGCATCACGCCGGGCGAGGCCGAGATACGGGCAACGCTGCGCTGCCAGCAGGATCACGCGATGAACGCACTGCGCGAGGCGGCGATGCACATCGTCGGGGATCACGCGAAGGCCGATGATCTGGGCGTAGAGATCGACTGGCAGGATGATTTCGCAGCCTCCGTCAACCACCCCGAGGCCGCCGCCATCATGGCCCGCGCCGCCCGCGCCACGGGGATCACGGTCTCGGACCGGGGCCTGCCCATGCGCGCATCCGAGGATTTCGGGCGCTTCGCGGCGCGCGGCAAGACGGCGATGATCCTGCTTGGCGCGGGCGAAGACCATCCGCCGCTTCACGCCGCAGATTACGACTTCCCCGATCAGCTGATCGCGCCCTCGGCCCGGCTGTTTGACCGGATCACCCGCGACCTGACCGGCTGATTTCCCGATCCGACGCCCGCCAAAGCGGTGCCGGGCCTCAGGGGGTCATCGCCTCAGCGCCTTTTGCAGCATCAGATAGCTGCCCTTCGGGCGGCGGGTCCGGGTTTCGTAATCGACATGGACGATGCCGAAGCGCGGGCCATAGCCATGCGACCATTCGTAATTGTCCAGAAGCGACCACTGAAAGAAGCCGCGCAGGTCCACGCCATCCGCGATCGCGCGCAGGGCGGCGTGAAGGTGTTCGCGGATATAGGCCTGACGCTGATCGTCATGGATCTGTTCGTCCAGCACGCGGTCGTCCCATGCCATGCCGTTTTCGGTCACGTAAACCGGCAGGCCGGGCGCTTGTTGGTGCACGCGCATAAGGAATTCGTAAAGCCCGTCGGGCCGGATCTCCCAGCCAAGCTGGGTTTTCGGCAAGGGGCCGGGGACGGTCTGGGTCGCGGGCCATGGTCCCGGCACGGCGCGGTGAATGGCACGGGTATAGTGATTGACGCCGATCCAGTCGAGGGGGGCCGCGATGGCGGCCATGTCGCGATCCCATCCCGGCGGCATATGCGCCGCCAGCCCTTCCAGCGCCAGTTCGGGATAGCCCGCGCCGGTCACGGCCTCAAGGAACCAGCGGTTATAGATGGCGTCCTGACGGGCGGCTGCGGCCATGTCATCGGCGCTGCGGCTGGCGGGGTGGGCGGTCTCGAAATTCAGCACGATGCCCAGATTGTCATGACCATCCGCGCGCAGCGCCGCCATGGCCGCGCCATGGGCCAGCAGCGTGTGATGCATGGCATGAGCGGCCGCGCGGATATCGCGCAGGCCCGGCGCGTGGATGCCCAGAAAATGCGACAGCCAGGCCACGCACCACGGCTCGTTCAGGGTCGCCGTCATCGCCACCCTGTCCCCGATGCGGGCCATCACGGCGCGGGCGTAATCGGCAAACCGGGCGGCGATGTCGCGGTTGGTCCAGCCGCCCTGCATCGCCAGCGCGGCCGGCAGGTCCCAGTGATAAAGCGTGAGCGAGGGCGCGATCCCCCGCGCGGCCATGCCATCGACCAGCCGGTCATAGAAATCAAGGCCCTGCGGGTTCAGCGTCACCCCGTCGGGCATGACCCGCGCCCATGAGGTCGAGAAGCGATAGGCGTCGAAGCCGCCATCCCGGATCAGGTCCAGATCGCTTTCCCAAAGGTGATAGTGATCGCAGGCGATGGCACCGCTTTGGGCATTGGTGACATTGCCCGGCGTGGCCGCGAATGTGTCCCAATGGCTGGGACCGGCACCGCCGAAGCTGCTGCCCTCGATCTGATAGGCGGCGGTCGAGACGCCGAACAGGAAGTCTTTCGGGAAATCCTGGCGTGTGGGCATGGGACGGGTCATGGCGGGCACCTCCTCTGTATCATCCTGTCTACGCGGTGTGGCGCGCCCGGCCAATCCCCGCATTGATCCCGGCGCGCGGGCGCGCTACCCCCGACCGAGTGAACGGAAGGGATATCATGAGCCGAATCGACGCCACCTTCGCCCGGCTGCGCGCCGCGAACCGCAAGGCTTTCGTGGCCTATATCATGGCCTGCGATCCCGACCGCGCGACCTCGGCCGCGATTCTTGCCGGGCTGCCCGGCGCGGGGGTCGATATCATCGAACTGGGCATGCCCTTCACCGACCCCATGGCCGATGGCCCCACCATCGAGGCAGCCGGCCACCGCGCCCTTGCCGCTGGCGGCAGCGTCACCGAAACCCTGGCGATGGTGCGGGATTTCCGCCAGCAGGATGACACGACCCCGATCGTTCTGATGGGCTATTACAACCCGATCTACGCGCGCCCTGGCGGCGTGGCGCAATTTCTGGCCGATGCGGTGGATGCCGGGGTCGACGGGCTGATCGTGGTCGATCTGCCGCCCGAAGAAGATGCCGAGCTTTGCCTGCCCGCGCAGGCCGCGGGGCTGGATTTCATCCGTCTGGCCACGCCCACCACCGATGACCGCCGCCTGCCTGCGGTGGTGGCGAATACCTCGGGCTTCGTCTATTACGTCGCAGTGACCGGGGTGACGGGGGGGGCCAGCGCCGATGCGGCCGAGGTCGGCCCCCAGGTCGCCCGCATCCGCGCCGCCGCTGGCCTGCCGGTGGTGGTGGGTTTTGGCATATCCACGCCCGAGGCCGCCCGCAGCGTCGCATCGGTCGCGGATGGCTGCGTCGTCGGCTCGGCCATCGTCAAGGAAATCGCGGCCGGGAAATCCCCCGCCGAGGTGCTGGCACGGGTGGCGGCCCTTGCCGATGGCGCGCATCAGGGCTGATCATGCCCGCGCCCGAGCTCGATCATATCGTGCTGACCTGCGCCGATCTGGACGCAGGCACGATCTGGCTGTCCGCGCTTCTGGGCGTGGGGCCCGATGGCGGCGGCGCGCATGCGGTGATGGCCACGCATAACCGGCTGTGGCGGCTGGGGCCGGGCGAATATCTGGAACTGATCGCGCCCGATCCCGCCGCCGAAAACCCCCCGTATCCGCGCTGGTTCGGGCTGGATGCGCCGCCTGAGGCCCCGCGCCTGACCGGCTGGGCCTGCCGCATGTCGCCCGTGAAACCGCCCGAGGGCAGCCGCGTGATTGCGGCCGCGCGCGGCGATCTGCGCTGGCGGATCGCGGTGCCCGACAGCGGGATCTCGGGCGCGGACGGGCTTGATCCCCTGCGCATCGACTGGGGGCAAGGCCGCCACCCGAGCGCGGATATGCCCGATCACGGCTTCCGGCTGATCGGGCTGGACCTGAGCCACCCCAAGCCCCCGAAACTGCCGCTGAATGATCCGCGCGTGAAGCTGATCAAGGCCGAACGCGCCGGCATGCGCGCCCATATCTCGACCCCGCGGGGCAAGGTGACGCTGTGACAGACCGCGCCTGTGCGGCGATGCGGTGCCGCCCATGATCGGGAAGATGCTTTTTGCCGTGCTGCTTCTGGCGGGCGGGGTGAAGGCGGCGCTTTATCTGCTGACGGGTGCGGCAAGCGAAAGGCCCGATGCCTGTGCCACCATCGCCAAGACCGGGGCGACGCTTAACCTGGTGCTGGCGGGGCTGGTGGCGGGGGCACCGGCCTGGGTCATCTGGGGGCTGGCTTTCGGGGCGCTTGGCGATTTCTGCCTGACCCGGCCGGGCGAGCGCGCCTTTCTGGCCGGGATGGGGGCTTTCGCACTTGGCCATCTGCTTTATACGGCATGGATGCTCACGCCCGAGAACGCGGCGCGCGCGCTTTGGGCGCTGCCGGTGGCGGCGCTGGCGCTTTCCGCCGAGATCTGGCTTTTGCCACGCACCGGCGCGCTGATCTGGCCGGTGCGCGCCTATGTCTGGATCATCACCGCCATGGCTGCGGCGGCGGCCACCCTGCCGGTGGCGCATCTTTGGGCGGTCATCGGGGCGGGTCTGTTTCTGGCATCCGATCTGGCGCTGGCGCTCAGGCTTTTCGTCGTCAGCGACCCCGCCCGCCAGCGGCTGTTGTCGCGCGCGCTCTGGCCCGCCTATTGGGCCGGTCAGGCGCTGATCCTTCTGGGCAGCCTCGGGCCGTCCTGAGACGCATCTTCCAGGGCGCAGCCCGCTTTCTTCCTGCAAGGGTCTGCCCTAGCGCGCAGGCCCAAACCCCGCTAGCATTCACCCCAGATGTCCCAGACCGCCCTTGCCCCCGCCCCGGAACTTCCCCGCCCGCGCAGCTTCTGGCAGCGCATCGCCGATCGCATGGCGGCCTATCTGCATGCCCGCCGCCCGGCCACCCCGCCCGAGAAATCCGTGGCCTTCACCATCGCCATCATCGCGCTTGGCGCGAAGCTGGCCAAGGCCGATGGCCGCGTCGACCGGGCCGAGGTCGCCGCCTTCCGGCGCATCTTCACCATTCCGCGCAGCGAGGAAAAGAACGCCGGCCGGGTCTTCGATCTGGCCCGGCAGGATGTGGCGGGCTATGACGCATGGGCGCGCCGGATCGCGGCGATGTTCGCCCCCGGCGATCCGGTGCTGGAAAACGTGGTCGAGGGGCTGACCCTTGTGGCCACCGCCGACGGGGCCATGCACCCTGCCGAGCGCGCGATGCTGGAAGATATCGCGGGGATTTTCGGCCTTTCGCCCCGGATCACGGCCGCCATCTTCGAACGTCATGAGGACTGCGCATCGGCACCCGCGCAGGTTCTGGGCCTTGCGCCGGATGCCTCGCTTGAGGAAGGGCGGAAGCGCTGGCGCGCGCTGATCCGCGAAAACCACCCCGACCACGCCATTGCCGCCGGCCTTCCCAAAGAGGCGATCCGGCTGGCCGAGGCGCGCACCCGCGCGCTGAACGAGGCATGGCAGCGGTTCCGCGACAGCCGCAGCACCCCGCATGAGGCGTGACGCGCCCCTGCGGGGAACCCGGCACGGCCCTGCCCCGTTTCACCCCGAACCGCTGCAAGGGACATTCCCATGAAACCGCATCATATCACCGCCGCCGCGCTTGGATTCTGGGCCGTGGCAAGCCTGCCTCTGGCGGCGCAGGACTGGCAGATGCCGCGCAATGACAGCCCGCCACCGACGGAGCGCCAGACCCCGCCGCCGCGCAACCCCGGCGAGGATTTCGGCGATGCTCTGGACCAGCAGCTGGAAGGCGCGATGAACCAGCTTTTCCAGCGTCTCCAGCCGCATCTGAACGCGCTTGGCGACGAGCTGGCCAATACCATGAACGATTTCGCCCCGGCGCTGAACGAGATCTCGGGGCTGATCGACGATATCCGCAATTACGAGCCGCCCGAGCGGCTGGAGAATGGCGATATCCTGATCCGCCGCCGTGCCGATGCGCCGCCCGCCCCGCCCTTGGGGGAATTGCAGCGCCTGCTGCCTTTCGGCGAGGGCCGGCGCACCGCGCCCGAAAGCCCGCGCCTTGACCCCTGGCGCCGCCCTGCGCCCGGTGCCGCCACGCCCGAACCGCCCCCCGAACAGACCGAGCTTTAAGCCCGCGCCTTCATGAAAAAGGGGCGGCCACACCGCCCCCTTCCATCACCCGTCGGCCCGGTTTCAGCGCAGGATCATCACGCTGATCGGGGAATGGCGCACCACACGGTCGGCCTGCGAGCCAAGGCGGAAGGTGCGCATCTCATCGGGCGAGCGCGAGGCCATCACGATCAGATCCGCGCCCACGCGCTCGGCCATCTCAAGGATGGTCTCGGCCACATGGCCATGGCCAACATGGGTCTTGACGCCCTCGACATCCGGCAATTCGCTGGCGACCAGATCGCGCAGCTTCGCCTTCATCTCGGTCAGGGCGCGCTGTTCATAGCCGCGCGGCAGATAGCTGGCGACCCAGGCATTTCCCACGTCATGGACAATGCCCAGAAGATGCAGTTCTGCCCCGTCGGCTTGCAGCTTTCTGGCCACCGGGATGACCTTTTTCCAGCTTTTGTCATGCTGGACATCGATGGGCACGAGGACGGTCTTGAACATGGCGGTTCCTTTTTCTGTCTTCTCAGGCGACGGCGGGCCGGATGCTGTCAGGCGCGCCCCCCTCGGGCGGGATGCGGCGGCGCTGCATCCAGACCACAAGGGCCAGCAGGGCGAAGGCCGGGATATACATCCAGTATTTCGACGGCACCGCCACCGGGGCGCGCACGAAATCGATCTGCTGATCCCAGTCCAGCCCCACCGCCTGCGCCGGGCTTCCGAAGGCCACGTCATCGATCATCACCGCATCCCCGTCCTGCACAACGGTGATGCCAAGCGCATCAAGGCGCTCTTCGCCGCTGGCCCCTTCCGGGACGATCAGTTCGACGCGGGTCGTCACCGGATTGCCGATATCGTTCAGCCCCGAAATCTGCATGCGGAAGGGCACGCCGGGCGGTGCCTCGGCCAGCACCTGCACCAGTTCCGATGCCTCGCGGTCGTCCCATGGCGGGGCGATCATGTCCATCCAGAAGCCCGGGCGGAAGATCGAAAAGGCGACCAGCAGCAGCAGGGCGGTTTCGATCACGGTGCTGCGGATCAGGAACCAGCCCTGGGTCGCGGCCACGAAAAGCAGCATGGCGATAGTGGCGGTGATGAACACGAATATCCCCTGCCCCCAGCCCACATCGATCAGCAGAAGATCGGTGTTGAAGATGAACAGGAACGGCAGTGCCGCCGTGCGCATGCTGTAAAGGAAGGCCACAACCCCGGTGCGGATCGGATCACCGCCCGACACCGCCGCCGCGGCAAAGCTGGCCAGCCCCACCGGCGGCGTCACATCTGCCATGATCCCGAAGTAGAACACGAACAGATGCACCGCGATCAGTGGCACGATCAGCCCGTTCTGCTGGCCAAGCGTCACGATGACCGGGGCCAGCAGCGCCGAGACCACGATATAATTCGCCGTGGTCGGCAGGCCCATGCCAAGGATCAGCGACAGCACCGCCGTCAGCAGCAGGATCGCCATCAGATTCCCGCCCGAGAGCATCTCGACCACATCCGCCAGCGCCGAGCCAACGCCCGTCTGGCTGACCACGCCGACGATGATCCCGGCCGTCGCGGTGGCGATGCCGATCCCGATCATGTTGCGCGCGCCCGAGATCATCCCGTCCACCAGATCGGTCACGCCGCCGATGAAGGCCGCGCCCAGGGTGTCATTGCCGGTCTGATCCGTGCCGCGCATCAGCAGCATCAGGGGGCGCTGCGTCAGCAGGATGAAGATCATGAAGGCCGAGGCCCAGAAGGCCGACAGGCCGGGCGAAAGCCGGTCGACCATCAGCGCCCAGATCAGCACCACCACCGGCAGCAGATAGTAAAGCCCCGAACGCACGGTCGGGCCGGGAAGCGGCAGGGAGGTGATCTCGGCATTGGGGTCGTCGATGCGCAAGGGTTCCTCGCGCGAGCCGAACCAGACCAGCCCGACATAGGCCGCGACAAGCGCCCCGAAGATGACGTAATTGGCCGCAGACCCGAAGGTCGGGCGCACCCAGCCCATGCCGTAGTAAAGCAGCATCGACAGGATCGAGACCACCATCACGCCAAAGACGAAGCCCACGACGCGCCGCATCCATGGCCCCGGAACATAGGCGCGCGGCAGGCCCTTCATGCCCGCCTTCACGGCCTCCAGGTGGACGATATAGACAAGCGCGATATAGCTGATCGTCGCCGGGATGACGGCGTGACGCACCACGTCAAAATAGGGAATGCCGACATATTCGACCATCAGGAAGGCCGCCGCCCCCATGACCGGGGGCATGATCTGGCCGTTGACCGAACTGGCCACCTCGACCGCGCCGGCGCGTTCCGCCGAAAAGCCCACGCGCTTCATCAAGGGAATGGTGAAGGTGCCGGTGGTGACGACATTGGCGATGCTGGAGCCCGAGATCAGCCCGGTCATGGCCGAACTGACCACCGCCGCCTTGGCCGGCCCGCCGCGCATATGGCCCATCAGCGAAAACGCCACCTGGATGAAGTAATTCCCCGCCCCCGCCTTGTCCAGCAGCGCGCCGAACAGCACGAACAGAAAGACGAAACTGGTCGAGACGCCAAGCGCGATGCCAAAGACGCCCTGCGTGGAAATCCACTGGTGATTGGCGACCTCGGACAGCGTATTGCCCTTATGCGCGATGATGCCGGGCATATAGGGGCCAAGGAAGGTATAGATCAGAAAGACCGAGGCCACGATCATCAGCGCCGGGCCAAGCGCGCGGCGCGCCACCTCCAGCAGCACAAGCAGGCCCGCGACAGCGACCACCAGATCCTGCGTGATCGGCGCGGCCGGGCGGCGGCTGATCTCGGCATAGAAAACATAGATGTAAAGCGCGGTTCCCGCCGCGACGATGGCCAGCGCCCATTCCCAGGGCGGCACCCAGCCCTTGGGGCTGCCAAGCAGCACCGCCACGATCACCGCGGCACCGATCAGCGTGATCCACCAGGCCGAGCCGGGCGGTCCCGCATAGATGAACAGCGCCGACAGCACCACGGGCACCGCCAGCGCCAGCCCAAGCTGGAAGGGCGTGCGTTCGGCAGGATAGGCCAGATAGGCCAGGAACATCGCGAAAGCAAGATGGAAGGACCGCTTCTGCGTATCATCCAGAATGCCGAAATTCAGCATGAAAGGCAGCGGCGAGGCGATCCAGATCTGGAACAGCGACCAGCAGAAGGCGGTCAGCAGGACGGTCTTGCCGACCCAGCCCGGCGGCGTGCGCGCGCCCGTATCGGAAGAGGCGACAAGCTCATCCAGTTCGGACTGGCTCAGCCCGCCCGCGCCCGAGGCTTCGTTTTCCACGGCAGCGGCCTCGCGTTGGTCGCGGCTGCGCGTGCCGCCACCGGTCTTCGGCTCGTGATCGCTCATCTGTCCGGTTCCCCCTGCTTTTCTGGCCGGTTTTTTTCCGGCATTCCTTGTCCGTTTCCATCAGTCTAGCACGAAAAAGCGGCCCCGCCGCAAGTGCGGAGCCGCCATTTGCCGGATCAGCCCATGGGCCGGACCCGCTTCAGGTCACTGAACCCAGCCCTGTTCCTGATAGTATTTCAGCGCACCGGGATGGATCGGGGCCGACAGACCCTGGCTGACCATTTCCTCGGGCGTGAGGCTGGCGAAGGCCGGATGCAGCCCCTTGAAGCGGTCGAAATTGTCGAAAACCGCCTTCACCACCTGATAGACCACCTCATCGGGCACATCGGCCGAGGTCACGAAGGTCGCGCGCACGCCGAAGGTGTTGGTGTCCTCATCCGTGCCCGCATACATGCCGCCCGGAATGGTGGCCTTGGCGAAATAGGGGTGATCCTCGATCAGCTTGTCGATCTCGGGGCCTTCCACCGGCACCAGATTGGCCGCCACGGTCGAGGTCGCTTCCTGAATCGAGCCGTTGGGATGGCCGACCGTATAGACGATGGCATCCACGTTATTGTCGCCAAGCGCCGCCGACTGCTCGCTTGCCTGAAGCTGCGAGGTCAGCGAGAAATCGCCCGTGGTCCAGCCCTTGGCTTCCAGCACGACCGCCGTGGTCGCGTTCATGCCCGAGCCGGGGTTGCCGATATTCACCCGCTTGCCGCGCAGATCGTCGAAGCTGTGGATATTGGCGTCCTGACGCGCGACGACGGTATAAGGCTCGGGATGGACCGAGAAGACCGCCCGCAGGTTTTCGAATTTCTTGTCGCCCTCGAACTCTGCCGAGGTGCCGTTATAGGCGTGATACTGCACATCGGACTGCGCCACGCCCATGGTCATGTCGCCGGTCTTGATGGCATTGACATTGGCCACCGAACCACCGGTCGAGGGCGCGGTGCAGCGAATGCCGGTGGTCGGGGTATCGCGGTTCACCAGACGGCAGACCGACTGGCCGACAACATAGTAAACGCCGGTCTGCCCACCGGTGCCGATGGTGATGAACTGCTCCTGCTGCGCGCTGGCCGCGCCGCCGATGGCCGAGAAAAGAAAAGCCGCTGTTACGGTTCTGATGATGGTCATTATCGTCTCCCGATTGGATTGATCGCTCAAGGGTCCGACATCTGGGCGAAAAGTGCAACAGGCTTGGCAAAGCCGGGAAACAGGCAGGATGCTGCCGTTAATACGCTGATTTTAATCATGAAAAATTTATGCGATTGCAGCCTTGGCGAAAGCGCCGGATTTCCCTGTCACCAACCGCGCAATGTCACGATTGTGCGGAATATTCAGTCAACACACTGAAACAGAACGATTTTCAGGAAAGATCAGCCGTAAAGCGCCTGCGCGCGGGCCTCGAAGGCGCGCACGATGCGCGACATGGCCTCGTCAAAGACCACGCCGATCAGCCGGCCCAGAAGCGCGTTCCTGAACTCGAAATCGACGAAGAAATCCACCACGCAGCCGCCATCAGGCAGATCGCGGAACTGCCAGCCGGAATGCAGATGCCGGAAGGGGCCGTCCAGATAGTCCGTGTCGATCTTCCGCACCTCGGGCCAAAGCGTGACCCGGCTGCCGAAGCGTTCGCGGAAGACCTTGAAGGAGATGACCAGATCGGCCTCGATGATCTCCTGCCCCTCGGGGCCTGACCTGCGCGAGCGGATGCGCGCGGCACTGTTCCAGGGCAGGAATTCGGGGTAGCGCTCGACATCGGCGACCAGATCATACATCTGACGGGCTGAATAGGGCAGCTTGCGGGTCTCGGAACGCTTGGGCACATCTGATCCTGAACATGCAGGCACAGCGGCCCGTTTTTTCAGCCCATAACCGAAGGGGATGACATGAACAACCTGACTTGGCTTATCAGGGCCTCGCGTTGGGCGCGAAATCCACCCAGCAAGCGCATGGTGATTCTGGTCTTTTCGATCATCGCCACGGGGCTGGTGCTGCTGGCGCTGGAAAAGCTTGGCCTTTGGCCGGAATGGGCGACGCTGGATCGCGGGCGCGGCAACTACCGGCTGCCGCGCTGATCAAAGAAACCCGCATCGCAACCGAAGCAGGCGGTGCGTTACAGCCCCGCCTGCTGGAAGGTATTGCACGATGACAGCTGGCCGCCCTGATAGCCGCGCATGAACCAGTCCTGGCGATCCGCTGACGAGCCATGGGTGAAGGCGTCATGGACCACCGCGCGCCCCGCGGCCTGCGCCAGCGCGTCATCGCCCACCGCCGCCGCCGCATTCATCGCATCCGCCAGATCGGCGCGGGTGATGCGCAGATCCTGCGCCGATGCCCGCGCCCAAAGCCCGGCAAAGCAATCCGCCTGCAATTCGGTCAGCACCGACAGCGCGTTGGAATCCGCCTGACTGGCCCGCTGGCGCATCTGGTTCACGCGGGGCAGGATGCCAAGCTGGTTCTGGACGTGATGGCCGACCTCATGGGCGATGACATAGGCCGCCGCCAGATCGCCGCCCGCGCCCATCTTCTGCTTCATCACCTGAAAGAAATCCGTGTCCAGATAGATCGTGCGATCCGCCGGGCAGTAGAAGGGCCCCATCTCTGCCGAGGCACCCCCGCAGCCCGATTGCGTGACGCCCGAATAAAGCACCATGCGCGGGTCGGCATAGGCGCGCCCCGTGGTGGCGGGAACGATATCGCCGAAGACGTCCTCGGTTTCGCGCAGGATGACGCTGGCGAACTGGCCGACCTGTTCGTCCTCGGCGGTCAGTTCGCGGCTCTGGCTGGCCGGCTGCTGTTCGCTGACAAGGGGCGATATGTCGATCCCGAAGAAATAACCGAAGGCCAGCACCGCCAGCATGCCCACCAGCCCGATACCGCCCGCGCCAGCGGTGCCCATGCCGCGCCGGTCCTCGACGTTGCGGCTGCCTTCCCGTCCACGCCATTCCATGGCCTGCCCCCCGAAAATGTGATCCGTGCCGGGCCGCAATAGCATCCCTGACGCCCGGAACAACCCTATGCGGGCTTGACGGTTCCGGCAAGCCGGGCGACACGAGGCGATAACAAGGAAATGCGCATGCTCAGACGCCTTTATGACTGGACGATGGACCTTGCGGGGCGGCCCTATGCAATGTGGGCGCTGTTCGGCGTGGCCTTTATCGAAAGCTCGTTCTTCCCGATTCCGCCCGATGTGCTGATCATCCCGATGGTGCTGGCCAACCGCCCGGCATGGCTGAAGATCGCACTGGTGGCGACCGCCGGTTCGGTTCTGGGGGCCTTGTTCGGCTATTGGATCGGGGCGGTGCTGATGGACAGCCTGGGCCAGCATATCCTGACCCTTTACGGCAAAGAGGCCGCTTACGAATCACTGTCCGCGCGGTTCGACGAATGGGGGGTCTGGGCGGTGCTGATCGCGGGGCTGACGCCCTTCCCCTTCAAGGTCATCACCATCTTCTCGGGCGCGGTGCATCTGAATCTGGTGGTCTTTGTCGTCGCGGCGATCATCGCGCGGGCGGCGCGTTTCGTGATCGTGGCATGGCTTTTGTGGCGCTTCGGCGCGCCGATCCGCGACTTTATCGAGCGCCGCCTCGGGCTGGTTTTCGCGGTATTTCTGGTCTGCCTGATCGGCGGCTTCTATCTGGTGAGATATCTATGATCACGCTTTCCGCGCGCCAGCTGGCGCAAACAGCCGGGGCCGGGTCGGCGGGGCTGCTGATCGCCGCGCTCGGCT